>DATGVR010000036.1:0-4460 GCA_035300255.1 Nitrososphaerales archaeon | reverse complement strand
CGCAACTATGAATCGGGACGGGCTAGGGAATACAAAGCAATGAAGGCCCTCAAAGCAGCTGGCTGGATGGTCTCCAGGAGCGCGGCATCACATGGGGCAGTTGACGTTTTCGCAGCAAAAGAGGGGAGGGTTCTCCTTGTACAGGTCAAGAGCGGAAAGGCGCGCGCTACCAAGGAAGAGCTCGAGGAGCTTGTAAGGTGGGGCAAGAGCTCGAACGGAGATGCTGAAGTATGGTACTACAAGGGGCGGGGCAAAGTGGTAAGAAGGAGGGTCTTTGCCGCCAAAAGAGTGAAAAGTTGAAGGCAAAGTGCTACTTCTGTGACACCGAGCTTGAGGTCGTGCTTCATACGTTCAAAGTGGGTCCGAAGGACGAGCCTGTTTGCGAGGAGTGTTATACGAAGACCGTGAACAGGCAGACGGCGAAAGCACACGAAGGGAAAAGCGGGACGCTAGGCTGAGGCACAGGCTCGTTTCAGTTCTCTGATCAAAGAGGAACACTCAGTGAACCTTTCTTCGTCCTCGCCGCGCCGGTAGCACTCCAGGGCCATTTCGTATTCGCCAAGCGCTGTAAGGGCCTTCATCGCCGGGGTGGCGCTAGGCTCTGAGAGAATCAGACGCCCTGCGGTCTCGTACCAACCGGCTGCGTCGTTGTATTGCTCCAATTGGTAGAAACAAAGCGCTATGGAGTCGCAGACCTCGGCCTTCTGAGGTGAGGAGGAGAAATTCTCGAACTGCTCCTTCAACTTATACACGGCAGCATTGCCACTTCGCATCTTCTCGACGCTAAAGCTTTCAGCGAAATCCTTCATCGGAAGTCCAAATAGGATAGTCGGACTAAGAGTGAGGTGCTCTAGTTTTGTTGAGCCGTAAATCAAGGGTCAGCAAATGTCTTGGTCTCTCCTGAGGGCCTCGTTCTCAGCCTCTCTGAGCTTTCTACGCGCCAGCGCCTGCTTGAATCGCCTTCTTTCTTCAGAGGTTGTGATGATCAGCGGAGGGATTGGGGTCGGTTTCCCTTTCTCGTTAAGGGCGACGTAGGTCAGGTAGCAGGATCCTGTGTGGGTCCCCTCCCGAGTTGTAGGGTCCTGCGCCTCGATTCGCACTCCGATTTCCATCGAGGTGGTCCCGACATAATTAACCGACGCCTTCATGATGAGCAAGTTCCCAACAAAGACCGGAGCGTAGAAGTTCATCCTATCGATGGATGCGGTGACCACGTTCTTGCCCGCGTGGCGCCATGCGACTATCGCCGCTACCTCATCCATGTACCTCATAATCGCGCCCCCAAAGACGTTCCCGAGCACGTTGGCATCCGTCGGCATCATGAGCCTGGCAGTGCTAATCTCTGATTCTGACGGCTTTTTCCCACGGAGCTTCGCCAATGGGTGCGCGGGCTCGACGGAACCAGATAAAGTTGATACTCTGAAGGATAGGTGGGCGGGACCTGCAAGTGATAGTCAAACAGATGCTTGTGGGGAGGATGGCAAACTTCGTTTACCTCGTCGTTGAAGAGGAGAGCAGAGAGGCGATGGTGGTCGACTCAGGGTGGGAGACCGAACCGATTGAAGAGGCGGTCCGCCTTACAGGAGCAACGGTAAAGTTCGCCGTCGCGAGTCACGAACACTTCGACCATGTCATGACGTTGAGGAAGCTGGCCGACACCCTGGGCGCCAAGGTCATCGCCCACGACAGCTCCCCGATCGATTGCGACCGGCGGGTCAGAAACGGGGAGGAATTGGAGCTCGGCGATAGCAAGGTGCGCGTCCTGCATACCCCCGGGCACACCGAAGATAGCATCTGCCTGTACGATGGGCGGGAGGTCTTTACAGGGGACACCCTCTTCGCCGGAACGATCGGTAAGTTCGATAGAGTGAGGGCCGAGGCCATGTACAGAAGCCTGCACGAAGTCATCCTCAATCTCCCGGGGCAGACCATGATGTATCCGGGACATGACTACGGGCCGGTTCCCTTCAGGAGCCTCAGAGAGGAGAAGTTGGCAAATCCCTTTCTGATGACCAAGGACCTCAGAGATTTCCTTGCGTTCTTTTCGTAAGTATCGAAGTCAGCAGCTTGACCGAAATGTTGCCCCCGCTGACGACCAGGACGATCTTGTTTCCCGGCTCGTCTATCAACGGGCCTTTCATGGCCGCCAAGGGCGAAGCCCCGGCAGGCTCGGCAAGCACTCTGCACAGCTCGAGTAGGTCGAATATCGCATCCTCGAGCTGAGAGTCGGTCACCAACCCTACCCTGTCGACGAACTTTTTCGCGGCTTCGAAGGTTAGCTCTCCTGGGGTCGCGGCTTGCATGCCATCAGCAATTGTCGGCATGGGTTCGACCCTGACCCTCTCCCCGGTCTTAAGAGATTCATACATTGAAGGGATTGAGACAGTCTCTGCGCCGTAGACTCGTGCACTCGGACGCGTCTCCTTGATAGCAATCGCGATCCCAGAAATCAGTCCGCCCCCACCGATTGCAACCGCTGCCGAGTCCATTTCTGGAAGCTGTCGCATTATTTCAAGGCCGCAGGTCCCCTGGCCTGCTATGATATCACTGTCGTTGAAGGCGTGGACGAAGGTTAGACTCCTCTTGGCAGCAATTTCGATGGCGACTTCGTAGGCCTGGTCGTACCCCGACCCCCGGCGGATGACCTCGGCTCCCTGCTCCTCGATTGCCCTGACCTTCTGAGGGTTGGCGTTCTCGGGGACGCAGATCGATGCCTTGACTCCGAAGAGTTTTGAAACATACGCTATTGCGAGGCCATGGTTCCCCGAAGAGGCCGTTATGATTCCCTTTCTCAGGTCTGAGTCAGGCATGGACAGCAGCTTGTTCAGCGCACCGCGAATCTTGAATACCCGAATGGGCTGGAAGGATTCGAGCTTTAGATAGGTCTCCCTTCCCAGCAGTGTCGAAATCCCCTTTGAGTATTCGAGGGGGGTCGGAGGGATGTATTTTCGAATCCTCTCCTCAGCTTTCTCAATCTCCTGTAAACCTGGGAGCAATTGGGTTTTCACCCAAACCACTTCTCGAGGGTTTCAGACTGGACTGCTTTGGCTGAGCTGATTCTTGCAATGGCTGCTTCGACCCTCTGGCGAGAGAAGGAGTGCTCGTTAACAAGAAACGAAATGAGCCTTTCCCTGTCCATTGGACTCCAGGTGGGCTTGACGCCGGGAATTGATGGAGCGTTGAGGTAGAGGTCGCGAATTTGCTGATAATCGATGGTTTGCACCCCATCCTTCAGCTCCTTGATTTCTTCGAGGCGGCCGTATTTCTTCAGATATTTCAGCGCGGTGGCCGGGCCGACTCCTTCGAATCCGTCTGGGTTGAAGTCCGTGCCGAGGAGGATCGCGAAATCTACCAGCTGCTCCCGGGTGAGCCCCGTGGTTGAGAGGACTGAAGACAGTCTGATCCTCTCAGGCTGGACGTTGATGACTATCCCTTTGCTCGGCAGTCGCCGTTTGCCAGATATGGTGACGTTCCTGACCAGGACGGGTGCCCCGAAGACGAGCGAATCATGGTCCTGCGAAGCGACCGCGTTTACAGTGCCTTCGATAGCCATCCTGGTGGCCTGCGCCTCTCCTTCCGAGGGTGCGTCTACCCAAGGTATTCCCATGGCTTCCAGGAGTTCCTTGGCGTCCGAAACCATGTCCCTTCTCAGCACTGTGGAGGCTTCGGCAAATTTCCTGGCTTGGACCATGTCCCCGGCCTGCAGGGCCCGCAAATACTGGTCCTTCGCCTCCCGGCGCTGGGCAACACGACGTTGGATTTCTTGGGCCTTCATCTCAGGTGGTTTTCCGTCGAAGACATAGACGAGCTTCATCCCGAGTTCGAGGAGGTTGATGTTCCTATAGAACAGGCCTGAGATGTGAGAAGTGACCCTGCCGTTGGAGTCTTTCAGGTGACCTCCGTCGACTCCACGGATAATTGCCAAGAATTGATACAGAGTGTTGTAGCCATCGACGGCGAGCGACCAGCCGGAGATGTCTTCGAGTTGTATCTTCTCTCTAGGTATGGAATCCCCAAAGTCGACGCCCATTATTGCGACCGCCCAGAGCCCGTTCGATTTATCGGTTCGGTCACTCGCTTATGCGCGGCAGCCGTGGCTCTTCGGTTGGCTTTTCCTGGAACTCGATCCTCCTTTTGTCCTTCGAAACCCATCTGATTGATATCAGGCCGAGTATCTCGAGCTGCATCAGGAGCTTGTCAAGCTCGTTGGGGGAGCACTTGTTCCCGTTCTTGTTCAGTGCCTCGAGGAGGACGTCGTCGGTCGCACTCTTTTTCTCCTTTATCCATTCGAACGCAGCATATCTTAGGGGGTATCGCATTAGGTCCACATCACGGAAAAGCGGCAAGGCGGGCGGGGCCTGCTGGGGTATAAAAGGTATGCCGAGCGGAGATTCAAGTTCTTCGCCATCTCTGCGCCCGTTGCCGTCGCTCTATTGGGGAGGCAGTCTGGTGGACATCCT
>DATGVR010000035.1:0-6505 GCA_035300255.1 Nitrososphaerales archaeon | reverse complement strand
ACTTCATTGGGAGAATGGTCCTTAGACTCTCTACGATGGTCTTCATCTGCTCATTGGGGTCCTGGAATGGATCCACGGTCACGCGAGCCTCCTGCATCGCCTGGTCGATTCTCGTCGGGGGATGTGGCAGCAGCGTCCTGGGGTCCACGAAGTTCTTCGAAATCGCGGCTATTATCGCCCTCCGCTTCTCTTCAGTCAACCTCTTCCTCTGCTCCTGGGTCAGGTTGAGCTCTCCGCGTCTGAGCACCTCCAGCGCCGCCTTTGCGTGGTCGTCGGTCCCGAAGTGGAGCTTCAGCTTCTCACTCCCCGCCCTCAGGCCCTTACGAGAGTCTGAATAGACTTCGTCGACTGCGATTACCGCCGAAGGCTCGACGTTCCTCCCCTGCTTGAAGGCGAGAGCCGAATCAGGGTTGACCAGTATCTCATAATGCTCTCCTTCGATGGTTATACGGACTGTGGTGAACCTTGATGACTCGTTGGTCCTGGGTTTGAAGTCCCCTCCCCCATGTCCGAACGACCCGCTCATGGCGTCCGACGCTACTTAGGAGCTCTTTGCTGGCGGTTTGTCTGATCTGGTCTTGGCAGCGGACGCGCCTTTGCTTATCTCTTGGTCTCCGAGGCGTCTCCACCTCTTGGTCTCGGTTTCAACGACCGCGACTTTGATGTGGGCCGTCCCCGTCTTGTCCTCGCTCACCAGGTAGATGCATTCGATGGCCAGAGTCACTGCCGCATCGAGGGAAAGGTCTGCGGCATAGTTCTTCTCCAGGTAGTCATTGACCTGGTCGCTCCCCTGCCCAATGGCTATGCCGGCGAACCCCGAATAGGTCCCCGTCGGGTCGGCCAAGAAAACTACCGGGCCCGATCCTTCGTCGACTCCTGCGATTATCAGTGAAACTCCGAAGGGCCTGACACCGGCGTACTGTGTGTACTGCTGGTTCATGTCAGCAATCTTCTTCGCAATGGCCTCGATGTCGACGGGCTCGTCGTAGATCAGCCTGTTGCTCTGGGCAAGGACCCTCGCACTGTCGACCTGTATCCTGGCGTCAGGGATGTATCCTGCCCCGACCGCCCCAACATGGTCGTCAATCTGGAACATCTTGATCACAGAGTCCCCGCTTTGGAGCTTCCTTCCTTTCTCTTCAACGGCCAGCACAATCCCGTCCTTGGTACGAATGCCGACCGCCAGGCTCCCTCTCCTCACAGTCTCGAGCGCGTACTCGACCTGGTACAACCTGCCGTCGGGCGAGAAGATCGTTATCGCCCTGTCGTAACCTGCCGATGGTGCAAACATTTTCTTTTTCCTAGCTCCTTTCGCCCAACGAATTCCGAGCCCTTTTAAACTGTTCTGAGAACTTGTGCCAAATCCCTGAAAGTTCTTAACGCGAAACTTCGCCTACGGGAACGTTGGTCAGAGTCCTCGCGGTCAACAACTACCCGACGCCCGAGCGCTTCGAACGGCTAAGGGAATGCCTAGAGGTCAACAGCGCGGAGGTCACGTCGGTCGAATGGAACGCGCTTTCGCGAGGAATGTTCGAGTCCTTCGACGGCGTTGTCCTAAGCGGGTCCCCTGATATGGTGTCGGAGGAGAAAACGAGGGCCAAGTTCAAGCGCGAGTCTGAGGCAATACTCGAATCCAAAGTCCCCGTCTTGGGAGTCTGTTTTGGGCACCAGATGATGGCCCGTGCCTTCGGAGCAGAAGTGGTCAAGGACGGCAAGCATGTCCTTGAAATGGTGGAAACGAAAGTCCTTGCCCAGGACCCGCTCTTCGAAGGACTCCCCAGGTCAGTGATGCTCCTGGAGTCGAGGCACGAAGTAGTCAGGTCCCTCCCTGAAGGCTTCAGGCTCCTGGCGAGAAGCGCAACCAGCGAGATTGCATCCATGAAGCACGGGAAGCGCCCACTTTATGGAGTCCAGTTCCACCCAGAACGCTACACAAAGGAGAACCCCGAAGGGAACAGGGTCGTTGGGAACTTCGTAAGGATTCTGAAGTAGGCCCAGTCGATGCCCGTCGAGAAAGTAATCTTCCAATCTCAGGTCGTGGACAGCCTCTTCACATATTCCCGAATGGCATACCCCAACGAAGGGATCCTGCTTCTGAGGGGGAAGTCAAAGAAGGGGGTGGTGGAAGTGACGGGCGTCGTGGTCCCACCTGCGGCCGACCACGGAGCGGCCTTCTCGTCCTTCAGTTGGTGGATGCTCCCCATCGACTTGTCATACCTCGGCGTAGCCCATTCGCATCCGTCGGGGAACCACTCACCATCGCACGAGGACTTGTTACACGCCTCCGGCAAGATCATGGTGATAATGGGATACCCATACGCGACAAACGACAACCTCGGGGTGTACGACCACAACGGGAACAAAGTCCCCTTCGAGGTGCGCTAGATGAGAGGGTCTTATGGAGGCCCAATCCGTATTCTCCATGAGACGTTAAGGCTTATATCGTCTCATTGAAAGGAGCCCTCTCATGTCACAGTACACGAAGGGTCAAACCTGGGGTGCACTAAAGAAGGCATGGCGTGGATACAAAGTAGCGAAGGTCCAGAAAAACGTAGAGGACATGAAGAAGTATGCAGAACGAATCAGGACCCTCCAAAGCGAACTCGGGCTCACCACTGCGAAGTTTCCTGAGCTAGGTCTCAACTGAGACCCGGCTCACTTCCCTCTTTTACCTAATCTCCTCTGCGTGATTTGTTACAATCTGGTTTCTCAGGTCTTGAGCCTGTTGTAGAGTGAAGTCGGGCTCCGCTGAGACAAGCACTAGCTTGTCACCAAGGTAAAAGGTCATGATGTTCAGCCTTTCCCTCTTGCTGTAGGTGAACTGATTCTTGCCGAAGTACCTGTCCCATGTCTTGTCGTTGTTGAGCTGAATGGTTATCCCCGCGATCAACCTCAAGTCTTCGCTCGTCGGCTCGAGAGAGGGAATCCCTTTTCTCATACCTCCGGCAATCTGCCTACCGGTCTGGTCGAGTATTGTGGCAGACCTCACTCTCCTGTCGAACTTGAAGATCTCTGTGCAGATCTTATCCCACTGGACCTGCAGCATTACGCTTCATGGTTATTTACGGACTGAGATATAAGCAAAACTCTCCCTTGGCGCTTCCACGCTTCGTGTCCGACGAAAGGGAGGGCAAGTGGGTGGATCATACATGAAGAAAGCCGGGGCTGCACTTGTTGATAGAACCTGATGGGTTCTGCTAGCTTGACTTTCATCAAGTCAACTTCAAGGCTTCTGCTCGGAGGATTGAAGCCGTCGCCTCTTGTTCCCCTTCATTGCTTCATCCATGCCCTGCGCTCCTGGGCGAACCTCACCCAGACATGGTATCTCTTGATGTCCACCACCACCATGGGCATAGGTGGACTTTGCTCTTCGGAGGAGAGAGCGTGACCCCGGCGAAAATGCGTTCTGCGCCTGGAGATTTAAGCCTAGGACTGGTTGGAGTCGATTGCGGAAGGGAGTGGTCTGAAAGTGATTGGACGGCCCTCGAGGTCAGATTTGATTGGCATGTCCTGTCAAGTTAACAGAACGCAATTGTTTACTGTGTTTGACTCCGGTTCTGAAGAGCCCGGCGGGCATAATCAACCTCAACAATGGTCCTAGAAGTAGTGACTGTCTTGCTAGCGGCTGCCGTGGGCATCATAGCCGTGCTCTATGCCGCACCAAGGGGCTTCTTTGGACACCGGAAGAAACCAAGCACTCCAAAGCCGTCAACAGAGTCTCACACTTCGACAATAGAACAGGCCATAGAGTTCCCGCCATTCGAACCAATTACTGCAGTTGAGCCTGCTCCAGCACCCGCTCCAGCGCCAGCGCCGTACGAGTCTGTTCAGCCTGCGCCGGCGCCAGTGTCGTACGCCCCGCCATCAACTACATCTTTTGGAGCGCCGACCCTCGCCAAGAAGCCGACCCGGACGTACAGGCGCAGGACGGCACCCATAAGGAGCGCCGCCGGTTCCAAGAAGGCTCTGGCCGAGAAGGAAAAGAAACGCTAAGCGAGAAACGAAATACGAGAGAGTGGGTTCCGGCCAGAAAGGCCCATAAACCCACACTCCGCCTGTTTTGAATTAGATTGCCCGCGGAGCCGATGGTGGGACTGCATGTGTCCATCGCGGGCTCCCTGGAATCTGCCTTCGACCGAGCGGCCGAGCTCGGCGCGAACACATTCCAGATTTTCACGAGGAATCCGAACCAGTGGAAGTTCAAACCCATTCCAGATGATGTCGCAGGATCTTTCAAAGAAAGACGAAAGAAATCCGGGATTCGCAGGATTGTCGACCACATGCCGTACCTCCCCAACCTTGCCTCTCCCGACAAAGCCACCATGAAGATCAGTAGGTTCTCCCTTGATGAGGAGGTGAAGCGGTGCGACGAGCTGGGCATCGATTACTTGGTCGTGCATCTTGGCAGCCACCTGGGGAAGGGCATTGCCGTGGGAATCAACAACGTCGCAGATGCATGCAACGGGGCTCTTTCAGAGAGCGGAGGAAAGACCTCGATTCTGCTGGAGAACATGGCTGGGCAGAGTCACAGCGTCGGGTCTAGATTCGAGGAATTGAGGGCCATACTGGACAAGGTCAAGGTCAATGAAAGGGTCGGGGTATGCGTCGACTCTTGTCATGCGTTCGCCTCGGGCTTCGACCTTCGAGACAAAGCCGCGGTAGAGCACACAATGGGACTCTTCGGAGAGATTGTCGGCTTCGACAGATTGAAAGTTGTCCATCTTAACGACTCGAAGGGCACCCTCGGAAGCAGACTCGACAGGCACGAAAACATTGGGAGGGGCAAAATTGGTCGCAAGGGAATCAGGGACTTTCTGCACTATCCGGGAGTCAGCGAAAGACCATTGATAATGGAGACCCCCTATGACGAGATCAAGACGATGGAAAAGAGTATCAAATTGGTGCGGACGCTCCTGCGGTAGGGGAATCTTACGGTAAAATACAGGCCTCATCGCGAAGGTGGACGCGGGCCCGTAGCTTAGTTCCACAAGAGGAGAGAACTCAGGTAGAGCATCGGGCTTTTAACCCGAGGGTCAGCGAAGGCCCCTAAACGGGTTCGATTCCCGTCGGGCCCGCACCGAAATTGGTGCTAGAAAGGGTTACGCTTATGTAGGGCCTCGCCCTTTCTTTTTCGATGACCCGCAACGTGAAGAGTCGGAAGCTCATCAGAGGAGAAGCTGCGCAGGCATTCTTCGAAACAATCCGTAGCCCAGCCACCAGAGAGTCCTACGAGCGCAGATTGATTTTCTTCCTCAATACCATCGACATGCCTGTCGACAAGTTCGTCGGCAGGGCGAAGGTCAATCCTGAATGGGCGCAGAAAATCGTTCTCGGTCACATGCTGAAACAGAAGGAGAGGTACCTGAACAAAGAAATCCAGGCGAGTTCCGTGCGCACGTATCTCAAGCCGCTCAAGCTCCTCCTGGAGATGAACGACGTGGTCGGAATCAACTGGCGGAAGATTTCGAGGATGATGCCCGCAGCCCGCAGATATGCACTGGACAGGGCTCCTACCTTGAAGGAGATGCGGTACATGGTCGCCAACAGCGACATCAGGTTCCAGGCCATACTCCTGACCATGTCGAGCAGCGGAATCAGGATCGGGGCGTGGGACTACCTCAACTGGGGCCACGTGGAACCGGTCGAGAAGGAGGGAAGCGTGGTCGCCGCGAAGCTCACTGTGTATGCCGGCGAGCCCGAGGAGTACTTCACTTTCGTCACGGCGGAAGCATGCGAGAAGTTGGAGGAATACATGAAGTTCAGGCAGGAGCACGGAGAGAATATTTCCAAGGACTCCCCCCTAGTGCGCGACAAGTGGCAGACGACCACCGGGAACTGGGGCAGGAATCTTATCGGAGTGGCTGAGAATCCCATCCGTCTCCAGTCCCTTGGCGTAAAGCGACTCTTCGAAGACATGATGTGGAGGCTAAGATTCAGGACTGAGAAGAAACGCAGGCACGAGTTTTCAATCCACTCGATCAGGAAGTTCTTCAAGACCAGGGCGGAACAGACTATGCGCCCCATCAACGTCGAAACTCTGATGGGCCACTCGATTGGTATCTCGGACTCGTACTATCGGCCGACTGAAAAGGAACTTCTTGAGGACTATCTCAATGGCGCGCCTCTGTTGACAATCTCCGAGGTTGAAGAGGTTCGGCGCGAGTCTCGACTCTCTCGCGGCCAGTTTGAGGGTCGGCTACGGCAGCTCGAAGATCTCGTAGCTCAGCTAGCAGCTGAGAAAGGACGACAAGTTCTCGCTCAGAATCAGAGCCGCACGTAGGACAGCGAGTCATAGGGACTCGGCGACCCTGCCGTCGGCAATGACCTGCATCGGCGTCATACCCCTCGGCATATACTCGCTACCGGCCAGCCACGGCTTGCCAAGGCGCGCCACGACCGCAGGAGCCTTGGGGTCAGGGGAACGTGCTTTTCGGACCTTGCAACGATCGCGCCCCCTGTGGAACTTCCGACCTCCTCTCATGACGTTCATCTAGGACGGCTTTGC
>DATGVR010000034.1:0-2663 GCA_035300255.1 Nitrososphaerales archaeon | reverse complement strand
GTCGGATGTCCGGGGAGGTCTGCCGCCAGAGCAAAAGACGGACCAGATAGGTAATTTAGCATCCTCTTCCACAGAGACTGTTTCCCCAGCACCGTGGACAAAAATCACGCCACTTGGAGCTTCGTGCGATATGAAGCCAAGCACCTGAACGAGGGTTGGGTAATGGAATTTGATTGTGACGCGAGGCCCTATGGGGACAGGCATAAATCGGGTGGCATGGGCGCGGACTCAGACGGATTTGGCAAAACAGACTGAAGCGCTAAGGAAATTAGTCGAGGGAGAGAGGATTGTTGTGGCGCCGGGGGTCTTCAGTCCCGCTGTGGCGAAGCTCGCTGAGAAGATTGGGTTCAAGGCCTTGTACTTCTCTGGAGCGGGCTTCTCAAACCTCCTCGCTCTCCCGGACTTGGGAATAACCACGCTGACTGAGGTGGCGGGGGCAGCACGACAAGTCGCATCAAAGGTGAATGTCCCGCTCATCGTGGATGCGGACACAGGGTTCGGGGAGGCCCTGAACGTCGCTCGGACCATGGAGGAGATGAAGGTGGCCGGGGCTGCGGCCATTCACATCGAGGATCAGGTATTGCCAAAGCGGTGCGGCCACCTCGAGGGGAAAGAGCTGGTCGAAGCGGACGAGATGGTAAAGAAACTGATCAGTGCGAGGGAAGCGGCAGGGAAGGACTTGTTGATCATCGCGCGGACTGACGCGAGGTCGGTGGAGGGAATTGATTCGGCTTTGGAACGGGCCCTGGTATATTCGAAGGCAGGCGCTGACCTAATCTTCCCTGAGGCGCTGGAGAGTAAGGAAGAGTTCAGAGAGTTCAGAAAGAAGGTGAGCCTGCCGCTGATGGCCAACATGACGGAGTTCGGAAAGACCCCCTACATGACGGTCCAAGAGTTCGATGATCTAGGGTATAATATTGTGATCTTCCCTGTCACCGCTTTCAGGGCGATGATGAAGACGGTGAAAGACACCCTCACTCGGCTGAAAGTCGAGGGGACCCAAGAAGGCATGCTTAGGACACTCATGCCAAGGGAGGAATTCTACGACATGATAGACTATTACAGATTTGACGAGGCAGACAAGAAGGCAATGGAGGCAGCGAAGAGCCTCCGGCGAAACAAGAGATGACCAGCGTCCCCCAGCGCCTCAGGGTGCCGAAGGGGCTTGCAGGAGTGTCTGTTACAGACACAAGAATCTCAAAGAGCGAGGCGGACGGAACTCTGCTCTACCGAGGATATCCCATTTCAGAGTTGGCCGCAAAGGCCGGCTTCGAGGAGACCGCGTTCCTGGTCCTCAACGGTTCCCTTCCCCGGAAGGAGGAACTGGATGCCTTCACTCATGAGCTGAGAGAAAAGGCCCGCGTGGAAGACAAGGTCTTTGGGATCATGCGAGAACTCGGCGAAGAGGCGCATCCGATCGACGTGCTCAGGACCGCAGCGTCCTCGCTGGGAAGTACTGACAGGGAGGAAACGACTAACGGAAAGCAGATGTCATTGGAATCGAAGATGTCCGTGCTTGCGGCGAATTGCAACCGGGTCCCTCGAGGCGAGCGACCTACGAAGCCAGACGGAAGCCTGAAATTCTCAGACAGCCTACTTCAGATGCTCACCAAGAAGGAAGGGAGCGACTACGAGAGGTGGGTCTTCGAGAGAGTCCTGATATTCTACATGGAACACGACATGAACGCGTCGACGTTTACAGTAAGAGTAGTGGCCTCAACATTGGCAGACCCCTATGCGGCCGCGACGGCGGGGCTGGCGGCTCTGAAGGGTCCTCTCCATGGAGGCGCCAACGAGGAGGCGATGAAGATGCTACTCGAAGTGGGAGAGCCGTCCAGGGCAGCAGACTATGTGGATAGAGCACTCAAAGAAGGGAAGAAGGTGATAGGCTTCGGCCACAGGGTCTACAAGGATTTCGACCCGAGGGCAAGATTGTGCAAGGAGTATCTCAGAGAAATCCTCGCCAAGCGCGGTGAGGACGATAGGCTTTACCGCCTCTGCGACGCGATAGAGAGTGCGATGTGGGAAAGAAAGAGGATACCGCCGAACCTCGATTACTACGCGGCGCCCATCTTCTACCTTCTCGGCATCGAGGTCCCGCTTTACACTCCGATCTTTGCCGCGAGCAGGACATTCGGATGGATGGCGCACTACAACGAGCAGGTCGAGGACAACAAGTTGATCAGGCCCGATGCAACATACGTGGGGCCCTCCGACCTGCGTTACGCTTCGATCGAGCGAAGATAGACCTACTTCTCCAGCTTCGAGGCGGCGGCTTCCACTGTCATTTTCCCGGCAAGAACCTGCCTTGCGAGACCGTCGGCGCGAAAGTCGGATGCCCTGGCGAACTTCTGCATGGCCGACGCCCTCGCCGTCTCGACGATCAACCCTCTGATGCTCTTTAGTCTGAGGTCTTGATTGCCTTTGGTGAACCTTGATCGGATGGATTCGATGGCGCCCATGAGCTTGTCGATTCCTTCCCCTGAAAGTGCTGAAACCCTGAGGACAACCGGGGTGCGAGTGCTCCCCCTGAATAGTCCTAGAAGGCTAGCCATCATTGTGTCTGCTCCCGCTAGGTCAGACTTGTTGACCACATAGACGTCTCCCACTTCCATCAGGCCCGCCTTGGAGACCTGGATATCGTCTCCTAGTCCGGGCATAAG
>DATGVR010000033.1:0-5369 GCA_035300255.1 Nitrososphaerales archaeon | reverse complement strand
GAGCGAGGCAGCGGGCGTGAACTTCCGGACCGAAGGCCCGATCACGGACAAAAAGAAAACGACCGCTCCCATCCAGCCGATTGCGGATGCGATGTGAAGAACGGTAAGGACCGCTATTACCGTCGGGTCCGCCATCGCTGTCATGGTCCCCGCCCTAGCTAGATAAGAGTGCTCGCGCGCAGCGTTCGAAGGGCCCTCTGAATCGTTCATCTAGTGGCCGGCGCGGGGACGGTGAGGGTCGTACAGACTGGCAACGATTCGAGTGTTGAGGGTCGGGCAGAGATACGTCAGGGACGACAGGACACTCACACATCTCTGCCTTGTTTCTAGGGCTTTGGGGGCGGAGTCGATCTACCTTCAGGACGCCGAGAAGGACGTCACAGGGACCCTTGAGGAGGTGAACAGAACATGGGGTGGGGAGTTCAAAGCGGTCCTGGGGACGCCGTGGAGGAAGGTGATTCAAGAGGCGAGGAAAGACGGATGGAAGATCGTGCATCTAACGATGTACGGGTTGCCGATTCAGGAGGTAACAGATGACCTGCGCAGTCTGGAGAAAATCCTCCTGGTGGTGGGTGGGCCTAAGGTGCCCGGGAAAGTATACCACGAGGCTGACTACAACGTGTCTGTGACTTCCCAGCCTCATTCAGAGATAGCTGCTCTGGCAATCGCCCTCCATGAGATTCAGAGCGGGGAAGAACTTAAGAGGACGTTTCACAAAAGTAGACTTCGAATCTTGCCTTCGGCCCGGGGCAAGAGGGTTGTAGAAAATTGAAAATTGAATATGAAGACACCTTTGTAAAAGTAGCCGGACTAATCGGAGGTCCCGACTACGTGAGAGTAGCGAGAGCACTTCTCAACAACGAAAACGCGACCGACGAGGAAATCGCGTCAGCCACAGGGCTGAAGATCAAGACCGTAAGGAAGTCTCTCTACGACCTCTTCGGCCGGAGTCTGATCACAGGGGTGAGGGTGCGAGACCCCAAGAGAGGATGGTTCGTCTATAGGTGGAAGGCTCAGCGGGACCAGACGGACGGGTTCATACAGACCCAGAGGAGGAAGGTGCTGAACAGGCTAAGGCAGAGGCTGGACTACGAAGAAACCCACGAGTTCTACCATTGCGGCACCGCGACCTGCCTAACCAGGACCTTCGAGGACGCCATGGAGAACTTCTTCAAATGCCCAACGTGCAGCAAGCCTCTCAACCGGCTGGACAACGCGGAACTGAAGGACGCGCTTCGCTGGAAAATCAAGCAACTCGAAGAGGAACTGGCCAAGTGATCCCCTCCGAGGGGGAGGCCATAGCACTGCACAGGAAGTACGGGTCGACCCAGATCATAATAGAACATTGTCAGACAGTAGCAGGAGTGGCCAAGGTACTTGCCGAGGAATTTGCAAGGAGGGGACATGACGTGGACGTAAAGGCTGTGATTGCGGCTGCCATGCTCCACGACATCGGCCGCTCAAAGACGCATACGATCACGCACGGCGTAGAAGGATCAGAGATCGTAGAGAAAGAAGGGGCGGACAGGAAGGTTGTGGAGATAGTTCGGAAGCACGTAGGAGCCGGGATCGCGCCCGAGGAATCAACTCGGCTGGGTCTGCCCGACCTCGACTATATCCCTCGCACTCTGGAGGAAAGAATCGTCTGCTTCGCCGATAAGATGGTCGACAGGAACATGGTGAGGCCCTTCGAGGAAGAAGTTCGCAGGTTCAGAATCAAATCACACGACGTCGGGAGGCTCCTCGCCCTGAAGGAGTCGTTGCAAGAAGAGCTGGGGGAAGACCCGGAGAAGCTGATCTTCGAGAAGCTTAAAGCGTCACAATAGCGAGAGCGTTTTCATGGCTTCCTGCATCTGCAAGGTGTGCCGGCACAAAGACTACGAAAGCTGCGGGAAGTGCACCTGCTGCAAATACAACCGGGCCGCCTGCATGCAGATTCTGGTTTCTAGTTAATCGGCAAGGAAGATTTAAGGGCCATACATCACGGGCTTCTCTGCAGCGAGGTGGGGAAGCCAGACCCCTTGTGGGGGTAAGGATCATCCCGGCGGGCTCATAAGCGAAAGCTTAGACACCCGCAGAGCGGAGATCGGGCCCAAACCCGACCGTGCGTTCAAATCCTCCCCTCGCTATTCAAGAATCATTTAGTCGGAGGCTCGTTCCAAGTCATCATTTTTCCTAGCTTCTCTTGCTTCCGATGGATGCTGAATCCGATTCGATTATGGAAACGAACTACCTCATCCCGACGTCCTATGCAAAGCTCCCAGACCTCGGCGTCATTGTACCTTCTGTAGACCCCAGGACCATAGCCAATTGTCTCAAGAAGTGTTTTCATTGATTCAACTCCGAGCTTGTTGACAGATGTCGCCTTCACTGAAACCTGACGTCTGGCCTTGGAGAAATTTGGATACCCATCGGCGTCGAAATAGCCCCTGATGACCCTTTCTTTGACCAGGGGGCTCGCTTCGAATATAGGTTCCGTCACCCTCCAAAGATGGCAGTTCCAATTCGGATTATAGTAGAGAGACAAATCGCGAAAAGCTTTGGACGAAGAGCTCCAGAAGCGCCATTCACGTCCGTCCAAATAGGTGGACCCGTGAACACCATATGAAATCATCATGAGACTCGCGAGATGAGCGCCCCATTCCTTATCTTTCCCGAGACATATCGACATTGAACATCGAGTGTACTTGCTCAGATCATATCCATGGTAGCGCCCATGCCGATTTTGTATCTTGAAAGTGCCCTTGTCACCCATTAGCGCGCCCACCAATTCTCCCTTCTCGGGGGTTAGGCCAGCGTTGGTCAATATGGCACGATTCTAAGAGAAGGAATATTTGTGGAAGTAGGTATTCTGATAAAGTTGGACAGAGAGTTTGTTGAAAGTATTGTCCTCAACCTATCGGCGAAGTGCGGAGGTTCAAAAGGAGAGAATTCTCCTGAATGTCCTCCCCTCGCTACTCCTTCCCAGTTAGAACCCGTTGCTTAGAAAATCAGCTGAATACTGTTTTGATCAAATCTACAATCTTTCTCGCGGATGTACCGCGCCTGTCCTTGGCCGCGTTGTAAGCCGCCAGCTCCAGGACTTTCATCTTTTCGGTCTTGAGGAGGGTCCTCACAATCAGAGTAGCCTCTTCGAGGGTGAGTCCGCCAGGTGTCGGATAGTTCACTGAAGGGATGAGTTCGGGGTCTGTGACGTCAACGTCAAGGTGGCAAACAATCCAATCCGACCTGTTGTCAAGGTGTCTGGCTGCTTCTTCAGCCACGTCAGCAACTCCAGCCTTTTTGACCTGCCGGGATGTGTAGAGTTTGGCCGGGGACTCGCTCAATGCAGCAACCTCAGGAGGGTCGAGTGCTCTGGAGCCGACTAGGACAAGGCGCTCCTCTCCGAGTGAATACCCACTCCCGCCCATTGCGAGGCCCAATCCAGGGCTCCGGCCACAGGCCATTGCGAGGCACATGCCCCCAACGTAGCCGGATGGCGAGGTTTCTGGGGTGTTGAAGTCGCCGTGGGCATCCATCCACAGCATCCCGGGCTTTCCGCTGAAAACTTCTGAAAGCCCTGCGAGCGCGCCGACCGCAACCGAGCACTCGCCCCCTAGGACGAAGACCTGTTCCGCTTGGACGGACTTCGTGGCATTGTAGATTCTCGAGGTTGCTTCTTTGAAGTTCGAGAGGTTCTTGACCTTCCCTTCGGTCGCGTCCTCCTTCAGTGGGGGCAGTTCGATGTTGCCCAAGTCGGTTGCCCCATCAAGCACTCGGCCCAGCCCAGCCTTGCGAAGGGATGTGGGGGCCTCACCCATCCCCCTGTAGCTAGCAAGTGTGTAGAGTGGGACTCCGACGAGCGCCCAGTCGCGCATTCCTGCTTTTTGCGGAGGTGTTGCTTATCAAGAATCCCTGCTTGCGCTACGTATTTACAAAGGCCTCCGGAGACGATGGTCACTTGGTAGGGGATTCCACCAGGTCGGTCCACGAAGCCGAGCCCTCCGACGAGCAGACGGGCTCCATAATCACCCCCATCTACGAGACTTCGACATTTGGTTTCAGGAAAGCCGAGGATGTCCCGAAGGCTGTGGCCGGGGAGAGATGGTTCTACACGAGGTGGGAAAACCCCACCGTGGTGAGGCTGGAGAAGAAGCTCGCATCATTCGAGCATGGAGGGGATGGGGCGGCCTTTTCTTCTGGAATGGCTGCGATCTCGACGTCCGTATTTTCATTTCTAAGGAAAGGGGCCCACGTCCTGGGTATACGAGACCTCTACGGAGGGACCTTCGCGCTCCTGCACGAAGTCCTGCCCGGACTTGGCATAGGGGTCGATCTGGTCGAGACCACCGACGTCGGAGCCATGGCGAGGGGGCTGAGAAAGAACACGAGCATCGTCTACATTGAGAGCCCGACCAACCCAACCATGAAGCTCGTCGACATAGCCAAGGCCGCCAAGCTTGCCCACGCGAACGGGGCCATGCTCCTGATCGACAACACCTTCGCGTCTCCCATCAACCAGAATCCAATCGAGCTGGGGGCCGATGTCGTCATGCACAGCGCGACGAAGTACCTGAACGGTCACGCCGACCTGATCGCCGGGGCCGCTGTCGCCAGCAAGAAGAACGCGCACAAGATCAAGATGCTCAGAAGGGACCTAGGAGGGACGCTCGACCCCCTGCCGGCGTGGCTGGTGCTCAGAGGGATGAAGACGATGGCCATCCGCGTCAGGCAGCAGAACAGCAGCGCCATGGCCCTGGCAGAATTCCTTTCAAAACACAGGAAAGTCTCCGCCGTCCACTACCCGGGCCTGAAGTCCCACCCTCAGCACGCCCTGGCGAAGAAACAGATGAAGGGATTCGGGGGGATGCTGAGTTTCGAGGTCAAGGGCTCGACAAAGGACGCGATGAGGTTCACGGAATCTCTGAAGGTGGCGACCCTTGCCCCGAGCCTCGGCGGGGTCGAGACCCTAGTCGCACAACCCTTCAACATGACTCACACCCAGATGTCGGCCAAAGAAAGGGCGAAGACAGGGATCCTCGAGACTCTGGTGAGAGTCTCGGTAGGGATCGAAGACGAAGAGGACCTGGTCAGCGATTTTCGACGCGCACTCTCGGTCGTGTGAATGCCGATTCCAGCCAGTCATCCGCGAGTGCCACTTTTCCGGGGTTCTCTCGGCCGTATCTGATCAGAGGCTTGGTCAGATGCCTGTTCGAACGGGGGGACGAAATGTACGTCCCTTTCGGGAGGAGTGGCTTTCTTCCCCCGGAGGAAATCACCTCGAGCTTCTCCAGATTGAGCACCTTCGGGTGCAATGTCGTGGCTCTACGGACCCCGCCGAAGACCCTGACCCTGTCCCCGGGCCTAAGTAGCCGGGCAGTCCTCCGCAG
>DATGVR010000032.1:0-3280 GCA_035300255.1 Nitrososphaerales archaeon | reverse complement strand
TCCCGCCGACATACATCCCTTTGCGAAACGCCATCTTCTACTCGGTTGCCGCCTCCTACTCGGAAGAGAAGCGGGTTCCCCTCATCGTCGGCGGCCACAACAGAAATGACGCAGAGGTTTTCAGGGACGTCGGGGGGAAGTTCTTTGAATCTCTTGAGAGGACGTTGTGGCTAAGGTCGTCAATCCTAAAACAACAAAAGACAATGATTCAGATGCCCCTGAGCAGGAAGACGAAGGTCCAAGTCGTGAAATTGGCAGCCTCGCTCAAGGTCCCATTCGAGCTTACCTGGAGTTGCCATCGGCTAGGGACTGAACACTGCTGGGAATGCGCAGGCTGCATGTCCAGGGTTGAATCGTTCAGAGAAGCTGGGATAAGCGACCCTCTGCACCCCTAAACCAAACGAAAGTTACTTAAAGAATCAGAAAATCCGTTTCTCCTTCGTTGCCAAGCTCGAACAGAGACACCGCCGACGCTCTGGCGTACATCGACGCGACCGCCGACGTCCAGTCGGAGGCTTCCAAGCTCCCGATTGATGCCGGAGTCTCAAGTCTTAGAGTCTTGTCCAGCGCAGGCAACATTAGGATGCCAGTCGACCTTTCGATTCAGACTTCGACGGGGTTGCACCGAGGGGTCCATATGAGCAGGCTGGTGAAGGCGGCCAACGGCAGGAGGCCCAGGGGGATGGAGCAGTGGCTTAGGTGGGTCTGTTCCGAGGTCAACAAGACACAACCTGGCTCCAGCGTGACAGCCACCTTTGAACTTCCATACGAAGACCAATTTGCCAAGGTCACGATGCGAGCGACCGCGCGCGGAGCGGTCACCTACAGATACGTGGTCGACGGGATGACCGCCTGCCCCTGTTCAAAGAAGATGATAGGGATAGGCCACATGCAGAGGGCACAGATGACAGTCATAATGAAGAGTGAGAAGACGCTCGATTCCCTCGACGTGGTGGGCCGGATTACCGAATGCTTCTCTGCTTCGCCCAAAGAGGAGATGAAGAGGCTGGAGGAGGCGAAGAAGATTCTGGAAGCCCAAGCGAACCCGAAATTCGCCGAAGATCTGGTCAGGGATTGTGTAAGCAGGTTCCCGAACGCACTTTTTGTGAGCGGACGTTGCTTCGAATCGATACACGCGCACGACGCGTTGGCCACCTGGTCGGCGAGGCCAGGCTGGATGCCAGTACTCTAGACCAAGAATCCTTGCAGGCTTAAATCGGCCGTGGTCGGCCGACCGAGACGTTTGACCGAGCTCCACATTGGGACTTCGGGTTGGTCCTACAACGAATGGGCAGGAGTGTTCTATCCAAGTTCAAGCACCAACAAGCTGTCGTTCTATTCCAAGGTGTACAACACGGCCGAAGTGGATGCTACATTCTACGCCTTCCCATCCAAAGGGCTGGTGCTCGGATGGACGAGATACACACCCGATAACTTCGTATTCTCACTCAAGCTCCCCAGACTGCTTACGCACGAGAAGAGACTCGAACTGAGCAAGGGGGTCGAAGCGGACCTGGTGAAGTTCTTGAGTCTGCTCAAACCCCTCATGATTGGGGGCAAGCTTGGACCCGTGCTGATCCAGCTCCCACCGAGTTTTTCGTTCCAGACAGACTTCGAGAAGCTCAAGGGTTTCCTCGACATGGCGCCGGAGGACGTAAAGTTCGCTGTCGAGTTCCGGCACCCTTCGTGGCTGCGGGAAGAAGTCTGGTCCCTGCTCAGGGCGAAAAACGTCGCGAATGTCATAGTTGACGAACCTCTGCTTCCCCCTGATACCGTGGTGACCGCAGACTTCGCGTTCATCAGGTGGCACGGCCACGGGACGAGGCCTTGGTACAACTACAGGTACAGCGAAAAGGAGCTTCAAAATTGGGTCCCGAAGGTGAAGGAGGTGGCCGCCCGGGCCAAGGTCACCTACGGCTACTTCAACAACCACTTCAAGGGGTTCGCAGTGGAAAACTCGCTCAGGATGATGGAGATTCTTGGGACCGCAAGTGCCCGTCAACAGGAAACGAAAGCCAGAGCGACCAGATTTCTCGACAAGGGGGTTAGAGACGAAGGTGAGAGCAGTATTCTGGAGTTCGTGGAAAAAGGACCTTCGAAATGAAGGCGAGGATGCTGCTTGACGGGGGGACGCCCAAAGTCCCGCCCGCCGAGCTGAGGAAGATGATCCAGAAGGCTGGCATCGAGGTGACCGAGAGCGAGGCCGACTTCGGGGTTGTGGTGGGAGGCGATGGAAAATTCGGCAGGTACGGAAGGACGGAGAACATTCCGCTATTGTTTGTAGGGGTTAGATCGAGGGGCGCTACCGGATCCAAGGCCTACCTCGCGCAGACCACCTTAGAGGAACTTCCAAGGGACCTCGAGCGAATTAGAGGTGGGGACTACAAAGTCGACAGTTATCGCAGGCTGGAGGTCCTCAAGAACGGCAGGAGCCTTGGTGAGGTCTTCACTGACGTTTATCTGCAAAGGGGCAGTGAAAGCACCTGCATCAGGTACAAGGTCAGGGTCACTGGCGGAGGTGTCGACATAGATGAAGCCGCGATTGGGGACGGAGTAGTCGTTACTACCCGGGCCGGCTCGACTGGATACTACTCGTATCCAGACAGGATCAAGGAGGAGTGGATAGACCCTTCAGGGTTTTCAACCGTGGGCAGGAACTCGGTGGGAATTTGCCACATCACTCCCACTTACACGGAGCGCGCCGGGTCGGAACTGCCTCCGTTGAGGTACACTGTCCCTTGGGGGTCACTAATCGAGTTGTCTCTTTTCCGCAGAGCTGACGCACGACTCTATGGAACGACAGACAGAAGGACTGGCGTAAGGATGTTCTTAGGCGACAAGTTGACGATTGTTCCCGGGAAGAGGGTGACAAAGGTCATTTTTCTCAGAAGGAAAGTACGGTCGCGTTAGACCGTGACTCGACATCGGTGACGATGTAGGGCACTGATTCTCCGATATAGGGCAACGCTGCCGGCGATGGACATGTTCTGGGAATGGATTCAGCTTTTGGAACGCGATTCCGACTCTGACCCTTACTCAGCGGGGTCGAGGTCAGCCCATACTCAGAAGAAGATACACGGCGGCTGCTCCAAGCGCTGAGGCCGGGATTGTGACTAGCCAAGCCCAGATTATTCTCCGTGCGACCCCCCAGCGGACGGTTCCCGCCCCCATCGTGGCACCCGACCCCATGACGCTCCCGCTGACTACATGGGTAGTGCTAACAGGAATCCCCAGGAGTGACGAACTAATTATCGTAGCCGCCGATGCAGTCTCGATAGAG
>DATGVR010000031.1:0-17067 GCA_035300255.1 Nitrososphaerales archaeon | reverse complement strand
TCCTCATTTTGCGGAGAACCAAGACGAAGCTACCAATAGCTACCACAGCAAGGACTCCGGCGACGATCGGGAAAACGACCGAAGACCCGCCACCTCCGATTCCAGTTGTCGAAGACGCCGCTTCGGTCGTCGGCGCGAAGGTGGCTCCCTCGAAGTGGGGGCTGTCTGGCTCGGAGAAGATTCGTGTCGCCGTTATGTTGCTTCCCGCGGCTGTCAAGACGTTGACGGAGCCAGTCTGGCCGTTCTCCCCTTCGGAGACGACCAGGATCGAGCCTGCGTAGGCCGAGAAGTTCCCAGAGCCAAATCTCTCCAATGTGCCATGGTCGTATTTACTTACGTATAGGTCCCAATTCCCACCGGGGATTGTCAGCACCCGCTCGGGGGCCTCGCCGGAGAAGACTGCGAGGATCGTGTTCTGGTGAGTCGTCTTGGATATGGCCACCACCTCGTGATTGTTCTCCATCGAGACGATCAGATCCCCTCCGTAGGCACCGAAGCCAGACGAGGCCACTGTCACTCCTTCAGGCATGAGGTTGGCGCCTAGAGAAGACACTTGCGTAAATGCGCCGCTGGAGTCGATTGCCCACACGTAGCCGTCTCCGGTCAGAGCGAAGAGGTCGTATCCCCACTGACCTGTGTAATCGAATGCCATGTATTCGATTAGCCGACCCGCGAGGCTGGCACGCAGAGTCAGGTTCCCTCCACTAGGGCTGATCGAGTAGATGGAGTCGTTGGAGCAAAGATAAAGGTCTCCGGGTGGGAACCCAGCCCGACCGGGCGAGAGGGCGATGTAGACTTCGGCCTGTCCGGCAAAAGAGGGAGCGAAAGGCTTGACTGTCTTTCCGTCAGCGGAGACGTTCAGAAGAAGGGTAGCGCCGTCCCTGTATGATGCTATGAAATTCGATCCTGTCCATTGGAGCCCGACCAAGTGACTGGCAATCGGAATCTCTGCCTGACCCAAGGCCAGGCCGAGGTTCGGCTGCATCATGAATAGCAAGGAAATCATCAGAGCCGAGATTATTCTCCCGTGCATGCATGTTCGGGATTAAGCGCGCAGGTCAGTTATTTAATCGATGCAATTGTCTTCTGATAGATTGCGCTCGCCGGGACTCCCGACCAACATTCAAAAGTCGTAGTTGGGGATACTAGATGGATTGGTTTCAGCAAGAATCATAGTAGGAGGGGGAATCGGTGCCTTCGCACTCCTTGCCTGGATATTCACCGTGCTCAACATTGGGCCCATGGTAGGAACGCCGACGCTCCCCTTGAACTACGCCTCGCTCTCCCTGTTCACTGCGGCTTGGACTGTGAGCATGGTCGCGATGATGTTCCCCACGGCGGTGCCGATGCTCCTCATGTTCCTGCATGTCGGCAGGAGCACGAAGAGGGAGGTCCGAGAAGGGGGAGGCCCAAGTCCCGGTAAGGCGGTCTTGTTCGTTGCCACGTACATTGGGGCGTGGGCAGCCACTGGGGTACTCTTCTACGTAGGCGCGGCAATCATTCTGAGCCGGCTACCCTTAGGAGCAGACCTTTTCATCGGAACTACCCTAGGAGTAGGAATCGCCTTGATCGTTGTCGCTGTGTACCAGCTTTCGCCCTTCAAAGGAGAATGCCTCGCAAGGTGCCATCCGAACTCCTTTCTGTTTAGGTTCTATAGGGGCGGAGTCTCCGGTTCGTTCTGGATGGGTCTTGACTACGCAAAGTACTGCGTGGGATGCTGCTGGGTGATGATGGTCTTCCTACTGGTATCGGCCTCCATGGGGCTTGCCTGGATGGTCGCATTCACCGCGATAATATTCGCAGAAAGAAACCTGCCATTTCGAACTTGGGTTCCGAAGGCCTTCGGCGTGGTCTTTCTTGTAGCAGGGGCAGCCCTGGTGATGGTCTAACTCTTCATCGGACTCTATCAGGGATAAATACCTCAAGAATCCCCAAATCGCGTCGGTCATGCCAGAAAAATGGGCACTCGACGGTGACTGGATAAACTCCTGCAGTTGCGACTCAGGCTGTCCCTGCCTCTTCTACTCGGACCCCACCATGGGACACTGCGACGGCATGGATGGGTTCCACATTAGGAAAGGGAAGTACGGCAAGGTCTCGCTCGACGGTCTTAACGCCGTCATTGCTTCCCACACTCCCGGAAACTTCTGGAAGGGAAATTGGAGCGCAGCGCTGTACCTGGACAACAAGGCGACCAAGGAGCAGCAGATGGCGCTGGAGACAATCTTCGGCGGAAAGGCCGGAGGCGCTCCCGCGATGCTCGCTGGCCTAATCACTGATCTCAAAGGAATGAAGTGGGCCCCCATAGAAATCGACGCCAAGAAGATCTGGGTAAAGGTCTCTGGGGTCCTAGAGTACCAGTTGAAGCCAACTGAGGGTGGAGACAAGAAGAAGCCGATTCAGGTGACCAACCACCCGCTGTCCCCGGCTGTCGACTCCATGAACATGGGCGTCGGCGTAATGAGCCACTTCAAAGACTACGGCATGGAATGGGACAATACGGGCAAGGACGGGAACTACGCGGCTTTCCACTTCGAGGGCCCCTAGCAACCTGCGCAGGGGCTCTTTTTTTTAGTCTCACTCACTGAAATCCTCATTTGTTGGACTTGCCCGAAGCTGTGCGCTCTCTCTCTCGTTTGTAGGCTGAGAGGTTAACTGCTGCAGAAATTTTGCTAAAAAATAACAGCAGTTAGCATGGAAAGGCCATGCCTACTACGTGCTGGAGGGCGTGCCCGAAAGGTGGGGCACCATCGAAATAACCACGCTGAGCGTACCGTGGTGGGGGAAATCATGTATTCGACTCTGGCCTTGAACGGCCGCTTTGCAGTCTCAATTGCAATCGCGACGGTTCTGTCTTGGCTAGGTGAGGTGGTTCACAACGCCCTCGAGCTGCCTGGTCTTACGGTGCTCAGCCCAGAAGCCAGCATTCCCGGAGCTATCGCTGCCCTCCTGCTTGCAGTTTATCTCTTCTCACCCTATACGAGGGTCGCTCTGTGGTTGCTTCTCTCGTGGGGTCTTCTGGGCCTGATTGGCGGTGGGATTCTCTCCGTGCTTCCAATTGGGATTTTCCCCTTTTCCCCGGCGCAGAATCTGCAACACTACCTCGCACACGTCTTGTACAGCGCGGCGGAACTCCCTCTGATTCTGACTGCGCTAATACAGCTCAGACGACGCAGGGTTTCGGAGCCTAGCCGGGGAGGACCTTGGACACCCTGATCGCTCTTACGAACCGAGCCGTTGCGAGTGCTTGGTGCGGTCGCTGGGATTGCCGAAATACGAGTAGGTTGGAAATTCCTAATTAGTGAGCAGGCTTTTCATTTGGTGTGTCCAGAGTCAAGGCTCAAGCCTTTCCGGATGCCTACTTGGAAGTTGACCAATCTCCGAAGCGAAGTCTCTCCGTAACCGCAGCCTCTTTCCTGTTCCTAGTCTTTGGATCGGGCTCAGTACTGGCTGACCCATTGCTGCTGGCATATGTTGCGTACTACCACGCTGCACCGGTTCTGCCGCTAATCGGCGATGTACTTGACGACAGTACCCCGATAGGCGTGGCGGGAGGCTTGAACGCCGTGATTGTGTTGGGCATCGGCCTTGTTGTTTTATCTGTTCTTGATGTTGTCGCTGGGCTATGGTTGAGGCATTCGCTTAAGAAGGGAAGGAAGCTTGGAATCATTCTTCAGCCTTTCAACCTTTTTTTCGCGTACGGGTTCGGAATACCTGCACTCTACGTGCTCGCCCCCCTGTGGTTGATCCTCATAGTCCTAGGGTGGAAAAGACTCCGATAGCAATACCCTGGTATCCTCACGGAAAGTCGAGTGAACTGATGTGTGCTCTCTCTTGCTCCTTCGCTTGTTTGCCTGTCTGTTAGTGTATGTTCCTGCCTGTGCTCGTGTGCTTGTGCGTGTGTGAGAGAGAGTCTGACTGATTCTGAGAGGGCGTGCCTGTGTGTATGCGGAAAGTAAGCTCGGTCTCAAGACCAAAAGAGGGGACAACAGGCTAACCTTAATTCACAACGCTAGTCAAGAGGAGAAACAAAATGCCCTTCAAATGGCATCTCGGGTTTGAACTGTTCAATGATTGTCTCTACTACCGAAGAGTGGCGAAGGACTTGATAGAACAGGATGAAAAGGGGAACGTTTTCGAAATAAGAAGAGCCCTCAGGATCTCCTTCATTTGCCTGGCGATGTATTGGGAATCGAGAGTGAATGAACTGGTCTATTCTAAGATTAGTCGCAGGTTGTTCGACCAAACACAGAAACAAATGCTTAGCGACAGTGAGATTGACAAGTTCAAGAGATTTTGGAAGTCTGATGTAGGGTTGAAATTCGACGTCCTAGAATTGCTGACAGGGGTTGATTTCAGAGCGGACTCGAAGTTGAGTCAACGGATTAAGGAAATGCAGGAAACGCGGAACCTAATCCTGCACACAGGGCACTATGGTTTTTCGACGGTTCCAAATGAGAAGTTCCTTGGAACGCTGGCGGAAGGAATCGAGACCACTCGGTCGTTCTTTGCCTTCCTACAAGCCAAGAAGATGATGAATATGGACAAGTTTCTCGCAAACGAAGAACCAGTGGATTTGACTAAGCAAGGCTTGGGATACGGGGACTTCGGGTTCGGACAAGAGAAGCATCCCCAGTCTGTAAACAGGGAGAAGTCCGAGAATGGCCAATCCAAAAAGAAGCTACCAGAATCCTAATCGGCCAGGTCAGGGCGCGCGCTTGATTTGGATGGGTTGAACGCGCGGTCAGACTGCCGGGTAGCCAGGAGCAAAGAAGAGAGAGAGAGAGCCGAAGCTGTGCGGTCGCCGGGATTTGAACCCGGGTTACAAGCTTGGAGGGCTTATGTCCTAGACTGTCCTCGGCCAGCGCCGATCCAGACTGGACGACAACCGCACGACCTTCGAGCATCGATGAGTGCTTTTAATCGTTGATTCCTCGAACTGTCTTTTCAATCTCGTAGACGACCCTCGACGCCACCACATGGGCCTCCAACGGCCTCGAATCTATTCTGTCCAGTTCGTCTAAAGATGCCAAAATCTCCTTCGAGAAGTGCCCGTGCGGAAACCCTCCAACAATTACGCAAGGATTCTTCGCAGGCCCGACTATTCTTGCTACTTCTTCGGCATCACCTTGTTTTCCCTGGACCGACAGCCCGAGGACCAAGTCGCATCTGAGTTTTTTCGTGACTAGTTCGTCCACCCCTGCGGGGTACGTCCTGACCAGCCCATCTGTGGGCCTCTCCACTAGGGCCTTCTCCATCAGGCCTCTGAACCTCAGATAGTTCTTCGGGATCCTAGTCTTCTCGGCCAGCTCCAGAACGACGCCCGGGTATGTGTGGACGAAGACCCTCACTCTTCCATCAAGATACAGCGGGGTCCCGGTGACGCTCAGCAGCGCCACGTGAACAAGGTCAGGCCTCCCCCTCTTCTCGGAGTCCTTCAGCCTGGACATCGCCGAATGGTGGAAACTCCTGTCCAGGAGAATCCCCGAGGACTTCATCCCTCTCCTCTTCGAATCGCTGACCACCGTCGGACTGCCGCTGATTTCCCTGGGAACCAGCTCCAGGGCTGATTCAGCGAACACGAAATTCAGCAATCGCAATCCCCTGGCCGATTGCGTTAATATTGCGAGCGGGAGATTCCGCAAAGTTAGAGGGAAAAACGCGAAATCGGACGTGGGCGCTTTTATACCGAAGAGACTTGATTGCAATACTGTGCCCACTACGTTTCGCTTCCGTCTTTACCCCTCACATAAGCAGGAGGGTAGGATGCTCAAGACGTTGGAGGCATGCAGTCAACTCTGGAACGATGCTCTATCGCATCGCAGGAATCGATGGCAGAACCAACACAAACCAACATCATACAGCCTTCAGCAATGGATTCTCACGGAAGAGAGACGCGCCGACCCAGCACTCCGCATGGTCTACTCACAGGCGGCCCAGGATGTATTACGTAGGCTAGACAAATCCTTCAAGGCCTTCTTCGACCACGGGGCAGGGTATCCGAAGTTCAAAAAACGAGGCGATTCTGGTTTTGGCTCTTTCACCTATCCTCAGGCCTATCACGGTTCGGTAAAACCTGACACCCTTCGGAAGCGGCTCTTCCTGTCAAAGATTGGCAACGTCAGATGCATCTTTCACAGGCATCTACCAAATGACGCTTTGCTCAAGACGTGCACTGTGGTGAGGGAACCCAGTGGCAAGTGGTATGCCTCGCTCATTGTCGAGGATACAGTGCCTCTGCAGGACATAGAGGTCCCGACTAAAGCCCTCGAGATAATCCCTTCACCAATAGAAATCGATTTGGGGCTGAAGGCTTTGATTACGACCAGCGACGGAGAGAGCGTGCCTCACCCCAAGTTCCTATTGAGAGCGGAGAGACGGTTGAAGCATCTGCAAAGGACTTTCTCGAGGAAGAAGAAGGGTTCGAAAAACAGGTTCAAGGCGCGCAAAAGGGTTGCAACATTGCATGCCAAAGTCTCTCGGCAGAGGGCCGACTTCCATCACAAACTCTCCAGGCGGCTTGTGCGCGACCACGGCCTTATCGCGTTCGAAGACCTGAGAGTCAGGAACATGGTAAGGAATCATTCACTGGCGAAGTCAATCCACGACGCAGGTTGGGATCAATTAGTCGAATTCACCGAGTACAAAGCCGCCAGTAATAGGGGAATTGTAGTGAGGGTCGACCCTGCCTACTCGACCCAAGAATGCAACTACTGTGGAGCGCTGAACCCAGTCTCGCTAGATATTAGGCGGTTCATTTGTCATGGCTGCGGAAGGAGTATCGAACGGGACGTTAACGCCGCCAGAATTGTGCTGAAGAGAGCAATCGTTCAGGTAGGGCAGGGCATGCCCGAACTAAGGCCTGTGGAGGCTGGACCTCTACCACCTCAGTCAACCGAGGTCGCAAGTCTGGCCGTTGAAGCAGGAACTATACGCGTTAGCGATAGCGCTGAAAGCCCACGGCTCTAGTCGTGGGAGGATGTCACGACCTTTCTTCGCGGGCTTCGGCCCATGAAGGCCCGAAGGGGTGCTAAAGACGACGCCGCTGCCTTGGTTGCGTTCCTGACCGAATCTTCCGTCACCCTTTCTCACACCAAGCCGGAGCTCGCCAGGGAACAGGCCGCGCTCGCCCGGAAGGTGAAGCTCCGCTTCAACGTCCGCCTGGACCACTCATTGAGCAGGTTCACCTGCCACGGATGCAAAGGCCTCCTGGTCCCCGGAGTAAACGCCCGGGTCAGGCTCGGCCATGGAAGGCCTCCGATCCTTCGCGTCACATGCCTCGATTGCGGCCGCGTAAATCGCAAAGTTCTCGGGGAAGCTTAAATAGCGTCGGAGGAGGCTCGGAAATCCGCTTCGTGAAACGATTTGGTAAACGCCCACGACGTCCCATCAAGCAAGCTGATCGGCGCCCTATCGGTACAAATGAAGAGCCTCCCCAGCATCCAGGAGCCAGATTGGGCCGTCTGGGTGAAGACGGGTTCTCACGCTGAAAGGCCTCCAGTGAACGCAGACTGGTGGTTCGCCAGGGCAGCTTCCTTGATGCGCAAGCTCTACATCCACGGACCCGTCGGTCTGAGTGACCTCGAACGGGCCTATGGTGGGAGCAAGGCCCTCCACTATTTCCCCAAGCATCACCGGGACGCCGGCGGTTCATCGACAAGGAGGATCCTGAAACAGCTTGAACAGGCGGAACTCGTCGCAAAGACTCCGAGGGGAAGAGTGCTGTCCCCCAAGGGCCGCGCGATGCTTGACAAGACAAGCAAGGAAATATTCACTTCACTTGCTCAGGAAAACAAGGCACTCGCGAGGTACGCATAGAATTGTCGCAGCAACCCCAAAGGCAACCCGACAAAGAGTCGGCGGAAAGAAAGGCCCAGAAGGAAGCGATTCTCAGGATGACAATGACCTCCGACGCAAGAGAACGGCTGGCCACAGTGAGGATGGTCAAACCCGAGCTCGCAGCCTCCATCGAGGAATACGTTGTCCAGCTAGCTTCCTCCGGGAGGCTGAAGAAGCCCATCGACGACGACCAGGTCAAACAGATGCTCGGGGCCCTGCAAGAAAAGAAGAGGGACATCAAGATCAGGCGGATTTAGAATGGCAAGAGTCAAAGACACTTCGAAGAAGAACAGGCTGGCAAAGGCCGGGAAGCAGTCCAGGTCGGTCCCTACATGGGTGATTGTCAGGACCAACCGGAGCGTAAGGACCAACCCGAAGAGAAGGAAATGGAGACAGCGGAAACTAGGGCTCAAGTGATGATGGGTGTCTGAGCAGAAAACCGAGGAGCTTACGAGGACCTACGTCGTGCCGCTCGGCGTCGTCTACGAGGCCCCACCCTACAGAAGGGCCAAGAAGGCTGTCATAGTAATCAGAGAGTTCGCCACCCGGCACATGAAGGCGAAGCAGGTCAGCATCGACACGGAAGTCAACGAGCAGATCTGGGCGAAGGGAATACGACACCCTCCCCGGAGAATTACCCTCGAGATGGAGCGGGACGAGGACGGTGTCGTCAAGGTCAAGCTCCCTCCTGAGCCAGAAAAATTACCGGAAAAATTACCAGAAAAAGTGTAGCCGATGGGCCTTCACCTGATTGACATCTACCGTAGCCCAAACATTGGCATCTTCATGAAGGCCAACGATAGTTTTCTACTCGTCCCCAAGGGCCTGGCCCAAACGAAAGCAGACAAGCTTTGTGCAGGCCTCGGGGTCTCTGCTGTCCCCACGTCGATAGGAGAGTCGAGGCTCCTCGGGGTCCTTTCCTCGATGAACAGCAACGGCATGCTTGTCTCAAGGCTCGCCGAGGAGGGGGAGATCAATGAAATCAAAACTGCAACTGGGATGAACATCTCCAGGCTCGAATCGAGGTTAACCGCAGTCGGGAACCTTGTCGTAGCCAACGACCGGTGCGCGCTCGTCTCCCCGGCCCTCGACAGCACGGCTGTATCCCAGGTCAAGGACGTCATGGGCACCGAGGTCGAGCGACTTCCCATCGGCGAGTACTACCAGACAGGGTCCCTGGTCGTCGCCACGAACAAAGGTGCAGCCGTCTATCCCGGCCTCGACGAGCAAGAGGTCGAGAGGATAGGAAGCCTCCTCGGGGTTGACGCGTACCCAACATCTGTCAACAGGGGAGTCCCCTACGTCGCCTCGGGGCTCATCGCCAACTCGAAGAACGCCATAGTTGGCAGCCAGACGACCGGACCCGAGCTTGTCTTTATAACGCGGGCGCTGAGTGTCTGAAAAATCACTCGGGCGATTCTGATTTTGAGCAAGCAACCTACCGAAGAAGAGACAGCTAACAATCTCCTCGTCGAGATCCGCGTCCTAGAGAGCACTTACAACGAACTTACGGCGCGCCAGAACCTCCTCGAACGCGCCCTCCTCGAAAGCCGGGCGGCACTCGATGCCATCAAAGGGCTGAGCGATCAGCCGACCGAAGTCCTGACCCAGATTGGAGGTGGGGCCATACTACGTTCCCAACCCCCGTCCACTGAACGGGTCCTGGTCAGCATCGGGGCGAACGTGGTCATCGAGAAACCGAGAGACGAAGCGGTCGCCATCCTCGAGGAGAGGTCCAGAGAATTCGAGAAGACCATAATGTCCATAATCGGTCAGCGGAACGAGATAGCCCAGAGGCTCAACTCGGACAGGGAGATCATGAACAACTACCTGGCAGCGCACCAGCAGCAGGAGTAGTCCCCTTGTTCGAGAAGCTGAAGCAGGCATTCTCGGCAGTAACAAGCGCGGTCCGCGAGAAGGAGCTGAGCGAGAAGGAGCTAGACGATGTAGTGTTCAACTTCCAGCTGTCTCTGATCGAAAGCGACGTGGCCCAAAGCGTGGCCGAGGCCCTAACCCGCGAAGTCCAGAAGAGCCTCGCGGGCACGAAGGTCGACCGCTCAGCGGACCCCTCGGAGGTCGTGGGCCAGAGACTAACCGCGGTCTTGGAGGAGGCCTTCTCCAAGGCCGGGTCCGTGGACCTCGTCGAGAACGTGAAGGAGAAGAAAAAGACCGGCGAGCCCTACGTCGTGCTTTTCCTGGGAATTAACGGGACGGGTAAGACGACGACCGTGGCCAAGGCCGCCAACTTCCTGAAGAAGCAGGACTTGTCCGTCGTCTGCGCCGCAGGTGACACTCATAGGCCTGGCGCCATCGAGCAGCTCACCGAGCACGCCGAGAGGCTCGGCGTGAAGGTCGTTTCTCAGCGTTACGGGGCAGACCCGGCCGCAGTGGGAAGGGACGGGGTTCTGTACGCCAAGGCCCACCACGTCGACTGCCTTCTGATAGATACCGCAGGGAGGATGCAGACGAACCAGAACCTGATGGAAGAGATGGCGAAGATCGTCCGGGTGGTAAAGCCTGATTTCAGAATCTTCGTCGCCGACGCCCTAACCGGAAACGACGCGGTCTCCCAGGCGGAACTCTTCAACCAGCACGTCGGCTTCGACGGAGCAATCCTTACCAAGGCTGACGCGGATGTCAGAGGCGGAGCAGCTCTCTCCATCGTTTACTCGACCGGGAAGCCCGTCCTCTTCCTGGGCGTGGGCCAGGGCTACGACGACCTGGTTCCCTTCGACACCCAGAAGTTCCTCGATTCCCTTCTAAGGCCGGACTAGTCCGGGTCTAGTGCGTACCTTGGGTAGGTCCGCTTAGCGGATTCGACCTTCTTCAGATTTATCTCTGCAGTGACAAAGGGCTTGGCCGCAGAGGTCGATGCCAGTGTATTTCCATTCGGGTCGATGATCCAGCCGACGCCGCCGAACATTCCGCCGGCCCTGTTTGAGGAGATGCAGTATGAGCCGGAGATGAGCGACGCGACCTTCCCTCCGGCCATCCATTTCTCGACGGTCTTTCCCGTGCAGCGCGGGACCACCAAGAGATGGACCCCGTCCTTGCCGTATTTCCGCGCTTGGCTCATCGCCCAAAGTTCGCTGCAGATCATGAAGCCGGCGCGGCAGCTCCCCGCGTCGAAGGGAGAAAAGTCCCTGTCTCCTCTTGAATACCAAGACGCCTCGTAGAACCCCGGCTCGTCCGGCAGGTAGCTCTTGAGGTGGATGCCCTTCTTCCCTTTTCCGTTCGTCCATACGTACCCTTCGTTGTGCCTTCGGCCCTTGACGTGAACCGGGCTCGACGCCAGGACCAGTCCCGACCCCAGCTCACCGAGCCGCTTTGTCCACCGTTTGTGCTCGTTCACCGACTGCCTCCAGACCGCCGGGTTGTATTTTCTTGCCACGTAGATCCATCGGAAGAACGGCATCTCCGGAAGAAGGACAAGATCACTCCCTTGCCTCCTGACGTGTTCGCCCAATTTCACCCACTCCTTTTCGAACTTCTCCCTGTCGTCGCTCATCTGAGATACAGTGACCTTCAAACGACTCACTAGGACTCCTCCTTCAATTTCCGTTGCTCCTCGCCGATGAGCTCCGTCATGGCTTCGAAGGCCCTGCTTGCGTCCTTCATGTCCACCACCATGATGGTGTCCGTATAACAGCTAACAGTGTCTTCGACGTTCACGCGTCTCCTGGAGAGCTGGTTGTAGAAGGAGCTTATGCATCCGGGGGTCGTGATGATCTCCATCGGACTGTGCACGGTTATCGCCGCGCCTTCTTCGCCCTCCTGAAGAAGCTCGGCCCCCGCGAGGGCCCTCTTCACTCTGCCATGGAGCCTCTGGTCAAAGATCAGTGTTATGGAAGAAAGCGACTCTGAGACCTGAATGAAATCCTCGTTGTAATCCGTGAGGAGGGTGCTCACAGTCTGCAACGACCTCCTTGTCTTCTCGACAGACAGTCTGGAGACGTGCGTCCTGACGTTGACGACGCTCTTTGCGATTACCTTGCTTACTTTGGTGGAGCTGGGGGAATATGAGCTCTTCAGCCTCTTGAGGGCGGTGGAAATGCCGACTTCCTTGACGTCTTTGACCTTCCTCCCCGTCCGCGCAGCGACCTTGGGGACCAGAAGCCTCGAGAGCGCACTCAGGTTGACGTAGTCTCTGGCTATGGCGTCTTGGATTGAGAGGTCAGACCCCACCTCATCCCTGACTGCTCTGGTCACGGAGACGCCCATGGCCAGTTTTGGGTCACGTCTGACCAAATCACATTTTTCCTGTCCATAATCTATAAAAGCGTTCTTCGGTCCGTTCGTCTCAAATTGCGCAGGACCGTTGCCCTCGCTTTTTCTGGTGGTCTAGACACATCAGTCTGCGTCAAGTGGCTCCAGGAGAAGTACGACATGGACGTCGTTACCGTCACGCTGGACCTTGGTCAGCGGGACGACCTGCACGAGATTGAAAGACGCTCCAAGCTCATCGGCGCGAAGAATCACTACACCGTCGACGCGAAGGAGGAGTTCCTCAAAGACTACGTCCTTCCGGCGGTGAAGGCTAACGCCCTCTACGAGGGAAAATATCCTCTGAGCACCGCTTTGGGAAGGCCTCTGATTGCCAAGAAGCTCGTGGAGGTCGCAGAAAGGGAGGGCGCGACCGCGGTCGCACACGGCTGCACCGGCAAAGGCAACGACCAGGTCAGAATCGATGTTACCGTTAGGGCGATGAATCCATCGCTGCTGGTGATAGCCCCAGTACGGGAGTGGAACATGAGCAGGGACGAGGAGATAATCTACGCTCAGAAGCGAGGTCTTCCAGTCAAACCATCGAAGTCAATCTACAGCGTGGACCAGAACATCTGGGGAAGGTCGATTGAGAGCGGGCAAATGGAGAACCCGGACACGGAGCCGCCTTCGGACGCCTTCGAATGGACCTCCTCACCCGAGGAGGCCCCCGACGAACCGGGATACCTCGAGCTTGGTTTCCAAGAAGGAGTCCCGACGAAAGTGAACGGGCGCTCGATGGAACCCCTGAAGCTTGTCAGCTATGTTAACGACTTCGCCGGCTCCCACGGCGTCGGAAGGATCGACCACGTCGAGGACAGGCTGGTCGGGATCAAATCGCGCGAGGTCTACGAATGCCCCGCGGCCTCGGTGATCATCGAAGCCCACAAGGACCTCGAGAAGCTTGTCCTCACTCGGCACGAGCTCGACTTCAAGGCCCACGTGGAGAGGGAATGGGCCTGGCTCGTCTACTCCGGCCTCTGGCTCGAGCCGCTCCGCCTCGCCTTGGACCGGTTCATCTCTGCGACCCAGCACAGGGTCACTGGCTCTGTCCGAATGAAGCTCTTCAAGGGGTCGGCCTGGGTCGTAGGCAGATCATCCGACTACTCGATCTACAACGTGGACCTCGCGACCTACGGCCGCAACTCAACCTTCGACCAAAAGAGCGCTGTGGGTTTCATCGAGCTCTGGGGACTCCAGTCGCGCGTCGCAGCCAGTCTGAATTCGCACGTTGAGGAAAAAAGGGAGAATGGACATCCGAGGACCAAGGCTAAGAAAGCCCAGTGACGAGGCCCTCGCGTTCACCTCCTCGATGTCGTCAGACAGACGGATTGCGCGCCACATCATAGGAGTGAACATGGCCCATATGGCTGCCCTTGTCAGAGGGGAGGGCGTCGACCGAACCACAGCAGCGAAATGCATGGGGTTCCTCCTCGGAGCCTCGTCAGAGGTCGCTCCTGACGAGAAGGCAGAGGACTTCCACCAACAGTTGGAGCAAGAGGCCGTGGACGCTCTGGGAGTCAAGACAGCGGGCTTCCTCAACTACGGCAAGAGCAGGAACGACCAGGTTGCCACGGCCATACGGATGGAACTGAGACTCCAGGTCATCGAACTACTTGCGTCCATCGCAACCCTCCAGCATACGATTCTCAATCTGGTCGACGAGCACGGCACGACCCTCATCCCGGGATACACCCATCTGCAGAGGGCTCAGCCCGTCACCCTGGCGCATCATCTATTCGCTTACTTCGACGCATTCCAGCGCGACGTAGAGAGGATCTTCCAGCTCTACTCCAGGGTGAACCTCTCGCCAATGGGATCGGCAGCCATGGCAGGGACCACCGCCAAAATCGACAGAGGGTTCGTCGCCCAGACCCTCGGATTTTCAGGGGTCATCAGGAATGCGATGGACGCAGTCTCATCCAGAGACATGGGCGTCGAGGCGCTTTCATGCGCCACCATGACAATGATTGATGCCAGCAGGATGGCAGAGGAACTGATCCTCTGGAGTACGTTTGAATTCGGCTTCATCGAGTTGAACGACGCCTACTCAGCGTCGAGCAGCATAATGCCCCAAAAGAAGAACGCCGTCGTCGCCGAGACAGTCCGGGCCAAGGCGGGCTCCGTCATTGGTGACCTCGTGGCCGCATGCGCCATCCTCAAGGCCCTCCCTTACTCGTACAACTTGGACCTGCAGGAGGCCACCCCGCATATCTGGCGTGCCCTCGATGACGCGATAAGCTCGGCGCAGGTCCTAGGCGGAGTACTGGCTTCGGTCACAATCAAGCCAAAGCGGTTGCGCGAATCCATGGCCGACGACAAGTCGACCGCGGTCGCCCTGGCCAACTACTTGGTCGAGGAGCACGGGGTGTCCTTCAGGGAGGCACACTCGATTGTCGGCCATCTCGTAAGAACGTCTCTCGAAACCGGGAGGCCCCTTGACGAAATCGCCGCTGCGAACATGGGATCAGTCTCCTCCAAGCACGGAAAGCGCCTGACAATCGACGGACCCACAGCAAAGGCTTTGCTCGACCCCATACACTTCCTCAACGGGATCTTCACCGAAGGCGGAAGCAACCCCAAGTTCATTGCCGCGGACCTGAAAGTCCGCAAGGAGGAGTTTTCTGTCAACAAGGCCAAGCTCACGGAGCTCGGCCGGTCGCTGGCGAAGGCGGAAAGGAAGCTACAGACGATAGCGTCGGGCATAGCCCGGGAGGTGAAACCTAGGGATTGAACACAAGCTGCAACGAATGTGGAGCTCAGATAGCAGTACCCAACGACGTCATCGTGGGAGAGATAGTCTCCTGCAAGGACTGCTCGTCGGAGTACGAAGTGGCAGAGATCAATAACGGCACCGTGCTTCTCAAGCCATCCGAGCAGGTCGGGGAGGACTGGGGCGAGTAGTGAAGTTAGGAATAACCTTCGACCGGCTCAGGTGGGAGGAGAAGGCGCTCAAGGAGGCGGCCGAGTCAGCGGGGCTGGAGACCTCCCTCATTGACGTCAAAGGCCTAAACTTCGAGGTTGCCAAGAAGCGGTCAGAGTTCGGGGACGTCGTCCTTCAGCGCTGCATTAGCCACTACAGATCTCTGCTCCTCTCTCAGACACTCGAAGGATCCGGGCTGCGGGTAATCAACAGCCATTCGGTCGCCGAGGTGTGCAGCAACAAGCTGGCAACGTCGATTGCCCTTTCGAAGGCAGGCGTCCCGACACCGCGCACCTTCCTTGCCCTCTCCTCCGACGCAGTCGAAGGCGCGGCAGAGGAGCTGGGGTATCCTCTGGTCCTCAAGCCCTTCGTCGGGAGCTGGGGAAGGATGGTGACAATAGTCAAGGACAGGGCTACGCTCCAGGCCCTGGTCGAATACAAGGAGGAGCTTGCCAACCCGATTGAACACATGTACTACCTTCAGGAGTACATTCAGAGGCCTCCGCGCGACATCAGGGCCATAATGGCAGGTGACCGACTCGTTACCTGTGTCCACAGACATGCCCCGCCCGGCGAATGGAGGACCAACGTTGCCCGCGGAGGGACCTCCGAGGCCTTCAAGCCCGATGCGGAACTCAAGGAGATTGTCCACAGGGCCAGCGAAGCAGTGGGAGGAGGAGTCCTCGGAGTAGATGCCATGGAGTCATCCTCAGGCTACGTCGTCCACGAGGTGAACAACACCGTGGAGTTCAGGGGAGCCCAGTCAGCCGTCGACGTGGACATTCCCAAGAGAATTATCGAATACGTGGCGCACACGGTGAAAAGGTAGCATGGTCCGCGCGGGTGTGCTGGCAGCATCAGGTTACATCGGCGGAGAGCTGCTCCGACTCCTTCTCCAGCATCCTGAAGTTGAGCTGGCCGCGGCAACCTCCAGGAAATACGCAGGGGAGTACGTCTTCAGGGTTCATCCTAACCTCAGAGGAATCACCGACTTGAAGTTCACCGCACTCGACAAATCGAAGCTCACCGACCTTGACGTGGTCTTCGCAGCTCTTCCCCACGGGGAATCGGTGAAGGTAGTCCCGGAGCTCGCGGACGCCGGTCTAAGAGTAATTGATCTCAGCGCAGACTTCCGGCTTGGTGACAAGGCGCAATACCCGACCTGGTACGGCTACGACCACCCCCGCCCCGACCTCTTGGAGAAGTTCATCTTCTCCATCCCGGAAATCAACAGAGAGAAGGTCAGGGGCGCTCGCCTGGTCTCCTCACCGGGATGCATGGCGATCACAACCATACTCGCGCTCGCCCCTCTTCTAAAGGAGAAATCTCTCGGCATTGATATGGCCCACATCGTCGTGGACGCGAAGATTGGGTCTTCCGGCGCCGGAGGCAAGCCTTCTCTCTCGACCCACTTCTCGGAGAGGTACAACGTCGTCAGGCCCTACAAGCCCGCAGGCCACCGGCACTCGGCCGAGATCGAGCAGGTCCTCGCCTCAATGGCAGGAGAACAGATCAAGGTCTCCATGTCGGCACACGCCGTCAACATGGTGCGCGGCATCCTCAGCACATCCCACGTCTTCACCAACAGCCGGCCAAGGCCAATGGACATCTGGAAAGCCTACAGGGCGATGTACGCAGACAGTTTCTTCATCCGCCTGGTCCGGGACAAGCAGGTCCCATTCCGCCTCCCCGACCCGAAGCTTGTGATCGGTTCGAACTTCTGCGACGTCGGGTTCGAGATTGAGGAGAGGACGGGGCGGATAGTCGCCCTTTCCGCGACTGACAACCTGATCAAGGGGGCCGCAGGGAACGCAGTGCAGTCGATGAACCTGATGTTAGGCTTCGACGAGAAGGAGGGGATTGCGATGGCGCCCCTGCATCCGGTGTAACAGACATGAGGGTCGTGGTGAAGATTGGAGGAAGCCTGATGAAAGATAGGATCCCGGAGGCGCTCATCAACGACGTAGTCTCACTATCACCAACTAACCAGCTCGTACTCGTCCACGGAGGAGGAGACGTCGTCACCGAGATGGCGACTCGCT
>DATGVR010000030.1:0-1525 GCA_035300255.1 Nitrososphaerales archaeon | reverse complement strand
TACGTGACTCAAATGGACCCCGGCAGCGTGACCTTGAGATTCAAGACGGTCCACGGCGATTTCGCAATCAAAGCACCGAAGGGCACAACGGTGATGATGAAAGGGGAAGCGACGGTCGAGAACCTTGCCAAGGAAGTATTGGACAGGATAACTCCAGGAATGCCCAAGAACGTCACAGCCGTCGGTGTCTACGTCTATGAAGGGCTCAACAAGGGGAGCCATGTTCTCGCGAAGCTACACCAGGACGGTGCGCGGAGCAGACGAAAGAAGCGATAGTGCTTCTTTCGGGCGGCATAGATTCTGCGACTTGCCTGTACTCGCTCAAGGACGAGTATGACATAATGGCCCTTACCTTCGAGTACAACGACATCGCCAGTAAGGAGATAGACTCGGCGAAGGCCATCGCCACAAAAGCAGGCGTGGTTGAGCACAGGATTTTCCGACTCCCCGACCTTAGAGAGGCAGGAGACATTCCGGGTGACAAGTTCGAGGGCCTCCCACCGACCTACATACCTTTGAGAAACAGTATCTTTTACTCCGTCGCCGGCTCCTATGCGGAAGAGAAGCGGGTCCCCATCATAGTCGGCGGACACAACAAAGACGACGCGAAAGTGTTCAGGGACGTGAGTGGCTCATTCTTCGAGGCTCTTGAGAGGACGCTCTGGTCGGGCTCCACCATCCTCAACCGACAGAGGACAAGGATCCGAAGGCCGCTGAGCAGCAAGTCGAAGGTGCAGGTCGTGAAACTGGGGGCCGCCCTTGGGGTACCGTTCGAACTTACATGGAGCTGCCACAGGACGGGGATGAAACATTGCTGGAAATGCGCTGGTTGTCTTTCACGGATTGAATCCTTCAAAGGGGCAGGTCTACATGACCCCGTTGCACGTTTCAGCCAAACGAAAGTTACTTAAAGAATCGGAAAATCCGCTTCTCTTCTTGCCCTCTACGAACCGAGACATCACGGACACCCTCGAGTACATCGATGCGACTGCCGACGTCCAATCGGAGGCCTCAGGGCTCCCTGTCGATGCCGGTGTCACTAGCCTCAGAGTCATGAGCAGCACGGGGAACATCAGGATGCCAGTCGATCTTTCGATTCAGACTTCGACTGGTTTGCACAGGGGGGTGCACATGAGCAGGCTGGTGAAGGCGGCCAACCGAAGGAGTCCCAAAGGTATGGAGCAGTGGTTGAGGTTGATCTGTTCAGAGGTCAACAGGACGCAACCTGGCTCCAGCGTGACAGCCACTTTCGAACTCCCCTACGACGACCAGTTCGCCAAGGTCACAATGCGATCGACGGCGCGGGGTGCGGTCACCTACAGATATGTCATTGATGGGATGACGGCCTGCCCCTGTTCAAAGAAGATGATCGGGATAGGCCACATGCAGAGAGCGCAGATGACTGTCGTGTTGAAGAGCGAGAAGGCGCTTAACTCCCTCGACGTGGTGGGTCGGATTGCCGAATGCTTCTCTGCTTCGCCCAAAGAGGAAATGAAGAGGCTGGAGGAGGCGAAGAAGATCCTGG
>DATGVR010000029.1:0-13189 GCA_035300255.1 Nitrososphaerales archaeon | reverse complement strand
GGTGGGGGAGCCTACTCTGACTCGCCTGTTCTTCTCTTCAAGGTCCATGGCCTTCCATTCAGGGCCCGAATCAGCGGGTGAAGAGGTTACGTACCCGCATGTGGGGCAGACCTGCTCCCCCTTCTCTGAATCTCCGATGAGCCTGTTCCCGCAGACCGGGCATGACGTCCTGAAACTGTCGTCTCTGCTGGTGTTCCAAAGGCTCGTCTCTATCACCTGTCTACAAACACGGGGTCTCCGGACTTGCCGAGCCTGCTGCTGACCACGGCGATCGATGCGTACGGAGACTTCACAGGTCCGATTAGCTCGCCGACCTTCCCTAGCCTTCGCCCTCCTTCGTCGAGGGCCAATATGCCGGGAGATACCTCCTTCGACAGGCGGACAATCAGTCGGCCGCTCTTGGCCTGATGAAGAATAATGCCGACCTGTAACAAGAAATGAAAGCGGCGGTATTCTTGCCTTTAAACCTTCGCAGGTATTTGCTATCTTTTCCGGCCGGGCTGAGGCTTGGGCTGCTTTCTTTGGCCCAGCCCCCGGACTACTGAAAGTTCTTTCGCGATTTTGAGCAAGAGGCCGCGCTTTGGATTGGACTTTACGACGGAAACGTACCCGGATTCCTTTGCGGGGAAAGAAGGGTATCTACCGGGCTGAGGTTGGGGCTGGATGTTCAATCTGCGACATGCCTCTCCAAGTTCCTGAAGGCTGGGTGCCCTGGTCGCAGAGCTCAGAGGGACGCGTCTCCCCTCCCTGCGTTTGAGCTCCGAGTCGAAGTAGTTCAGCCAGAAGACGTGCCTTCCGTATTCTTTCATTTCTTGGTCGTTAGCACTGCGTTCACAACGCCGTCGTCCGTTGGCCGGGATGTCACGACCGCCTCCCCCGCTTCGGTTTCTAGGAGGGCACCCTTCGTTATGACTCCCCTTCTCTCATAGTCCCTGTTTGCAGGGCTCTTCTTCACTCTAAGGATCTTGGATTTCCTCGCCTTCCCGCTTGAATCGGATACATTGGCGAAGTCCGCAAAGACAACCCCGGAAGCTACGGTCCCCCCTCTTTGGCGGATCGGCCTCCTTGAGGCAGGGCCTACAAGGGGCTCGATGGCATACCCGTCCTTCTCGTAGGCCCGTCTCCCCCTCGATGGCCTGGAGCGGCCCCCGGTCGACTTTCGTTTAGCCAGATTCTCTATGGGTCGTGTCAAAAGTCCTGGAACCTTCCGATGCGGCGCCCCTCTCCACCGGGTGTTAAGCGTTGTGATTGGCCTGACGATTTTGAGGGATCGGAATTCATCGCAGAGAGAGCGTCCTGCCTTCGAGCTGCCTCTTCATCGTGGTAAGGTCGGTGCTGAGTCCGAAGTATTCGGCAAAGCGCACCGTCGTTCTGTACACCTTGCTCCTTCCCTGTCTTTCCTCGGCTATGAATCCCACTTCCTCGAGCTCCTTCAGGTGCTGGTAGGTTGTAGAACCGCGCCTTTGGACAAGTTCAGCCGAGGTTATGGGTTGGAAGAAGGCTATGAACGAAAGCGTCCTGAGGGCGGCCTTGGAGAGAAGCGGGCGTGTGGCGAACTTTCTCGCAGTCTGCGTGTACTGCGCCTTCAATTGCATGGCGAACTTCGGTCCTGGATATTCGACGACTTCGACTGCCTGCATGGTCCCGTTGACCGTTCTGGCAATTTCACGGGCGACTGCAGTCGCCTTCCTCTCCGACGCAGTTCCCGCTACGTGGGCTATCTCGTCCACTGTCAAAGGCCTCCCGGCGGCATAGAGCGCTGCCTCCACCTTCGCCATGACCTCACGCGGCGGGAGCTCCTTCAGCGTTTCACTCAAATTGTCCCACCGACACGACCAGCGCGTCCTCGTCCGACTCCTCCTGGTTGATCACGACTTCGCCGCTGTTGGCCGCGAACAGGAGGAGGATGAAGACGCGGGCGGCGTCGATGGGTTTGAGACCCCTGAGAAGCTCAGAGAGCATCGTACGTCCCGTTGCCTTGAGCCTATCCACGAGTATCTTCCTGAACTCAAAGAGAAGAGCCTGGAGTGAAATCACGTAGTCGTCCAAGTTCGGAGGAGTAAGGTCGGCCAGCGAGAGCGGGTTCCTTTCCGTTCCGGTTTCTTCATCAACGACGATCTCCTGAAGGATCCGGCCCAGCTCGTCAAAGAGCTCTTCAACGTTCGTGGAGTAGACTTCGTACCTGAAAGGCATGATAATTATCTGGGGTGGCTCCGTGCCGTCGAAGGCCTTGGGTTGCAGCCTGAGTCTTTCGAAGAGGAACAGGGTCTCAACCTTGAGCCGGTAGATGGTGGCGGATGACAGGGCCGCGGTCCCGGCAGCCCTCATGTCGATCATGTCCGTCTGAGATATGGCCTTCAGGAACATATCCAGAAGCTCTGACAAGTTGATCTCCCAGGGGCTCTTCCGCTTGGCAAGGGAGGGGTCGATCAGCACGTTGAGCGGGGGCCTCGCGAGCAATGAGGAGCTAGGCACGGTTGTGCACCTGCGCAGGTTTGTAGTGGACCACCCTGGAAACGCCCCCAGCGGAGTAGACCCCGTAGGTCATGTCGCTTTCGGCCACGAACACGTCTCTGAGGGTTATGGCGATTATCTGGGCTTCGGAGGACTTCTGCTTGAGGAACCGGGCAAGGCTGTTAGAATTAATCGCGTCCAAAGCAGCATCAATCTCGTCGAACAGGTAGAACGGATGCTGCTGGACGGCCTGCATGGCTAGTATCATCGACACTCCAGTGACGGCCCTCTGCCCTCCACTGTGCTGCGATGATTCGCGAAGGCCGTTCCCGAAATCTGCTCGCAGGAAGACCCCTCCGGTGAAGAGCTCGTCAGGGTTCTCGAGCTCGAGGAGGGCGCGACCCCCCGTCAGGTTCTCGAAAATGGAGCTGAACTCGCTCCCGACCTTGTCGAAGGCTGACATGAAGACCTTCTTCTTCTCCGCTTCGACGCTGTCGATGAAACTGATGATTGAATTGCGTTCGTTCTCAAGCTCGTTGTGCCTGACTGAGAGGCTCTTGTAATTGACGTACATCTCGCCGTACTGTTTGTCCGCACCTTTGTTCACAGACCCGACCACCAGGCGGTACTCTTCCTGGAACTCCCCGAGCAGAGACTCGCTCCCGGCGAAGAACTCGAGCTCCTGCGAGTAACCAAGCATCCTAAGGCTGCCCAAACCGTCCTCCACTTTCTCTTGCGTCGCCGATGACTGGCTGGCAAGGGCAAACAAGTCCTTTTGATTGCCTGCGATCGAACGGGCGACTGCGTCTCGTTCCTCCTTCAGCCTTCTGGCTTTGCTGTCGAATTCGTCGAGGACGGGCTGGCTTCTTTTCGAGGAGTCCATCAGTTCAGCGATCTGTTCTTCAAAGGAGTTCCTCTGTTCCGTGAGCTCCTTGATTCTTCTAGGCGCCTCCCTGACAAACTGTTTGTTCGACTGGAGGTCTTCCGTTGCGTTGGCCAGGTCCAGTTGATTGTCTTCTAGGGCTCTCAGGAGGATGTTCTCAAGGTTCGCCCTCTCGCGGTTCAGGCTGAGGTCGAGGTCTTGGATCCTGTTCCTTGTCGAATCAATCTCCGACGACAGCGACTGCTTGGAGCCTTCCAGCTCCGCGAGCATCGCGTCCAAACCGAGGGCCTGGGTATCGGCAACTACCTGCTGCAGTGATCCGATAGCATGCGTCATCGAATCCTTGTCCTCCAGATTGTGCATCAGCTTCGCCTCCAACCTCGTGACTGCGGCGGCCTGCTTCTGGTACTCGTTGCTCATGTTCTTGAAAATGCTCCTGTACCTGCTCGCCATCCTGGTGATGGTGGTGGCCTCGGCCTTCAGGCTCGTCGTCGAAACTATCTTCTTCACCCGCTCCTTCATCAGGACCCGTGAGTTCGATTCCAATATGTCGAGTTCCGACTTCCGCCTTTCTATCGCGCCCTTGAGCGCTCCCACTGCGTCCTCGACTTCGCTGATCCCTTCCAAATTCTCGAGCCCTTCAATCAGGTTGACCATGAGCTCCTGGTATCCGTAGCTGAAGGCCCGGCCGCCAGGCTCGAAGGTCTCGCCGTCGGCGGTCACGGCTCGGACACCTTCTGAGGCCATGATGTAGCCGATGGCTTCGGATTCGACGAGGACCGAGTCACCTGCTAGGAAGTTGGCGAGCCCTTCAAACTCCCTTTCGCATTTTATGACCTCGGAAAGCGGCCCGAACACGCCTGCGGATTTTTCCACGCTGAGAGCCTTGGACGACTCCACTTCGCTGAGCGGTATTACTGAGAAACTTCTGGCCTTCAGGGATTTCGCAGCCTTGATCAACTGGGTCATTGCTCTAAGGTCCTGGACGACGAAGGCCGCCATCCACCTGCCCATCACCGCGTTGACGGCTTTAGAATATTGCTGCGGGTATTTCACAAGCTGGCCGAGCCGACCTACATAGCCGGGGACTCCTCCACCATCGCAGAACTCTTGCAGCTTCATTTGCCCACTCCTTTCTCCGGCCAGGCTTTCCGACATATGCCGGAAGGCTTCCTCTTTCGAAACTTCCGAAGATGCCTTCTCGAGTATCTTCGAGGCGCTCTGGATGGACGTAACCAGTTTGTCCCTCGTCTTCTCGACTCCAGCCATGTTGGTGTCTAGCTGGTCAAGCTCGGCAGTCGAGCTTTCGTGGAGCTCGAAGAGGGATTTCGTGTTAGATTCTAGCTTTGTGAGGACGATGGAATAACCGTCTACCCTGAGCTTAAGCTCCTCAAGCCTCTTCTTTTCGACCCCTAGGCTTGCGTTGACCGCATTGATGGTGAGGTCCACCTGGCCGAGTTTCTGGGCAAGCTCGGTGAGCCTGACCTGCGCACGCGCCACCAGCTTCCCCTTTTTCTCCATGGTAGAGCGGAGTTCCTCTCCCGCATGGATGAAATCTTTCAGCCTCTGCGCGAATTCAGCGTGGCGAGCGTCCAGCTTCTCAATCTCTGTCGTCAGTTGTCTGACATTGCTGTTCGCTGCGTTGACCTCCTTCTGCTTGCCGGACACGGCTAGCTTGAGCTGGGGGATGGTATCGGCCTCCAGTTCGCTCACATTGGCCTGTGAGGATTTGAAGTCAGATTCCAGGGTCTCGAGTTCGTTCCTCAGCTCTGCAAGTTGGAACTGCAGCTCGACGTGGCTAGCCCCGCCTCCCTGAATGACGTCGACTATGAACCTGGTCTTTTCGTTCTCCACTTGGCCAATACGATTTTCCAGTTCGACAAGCCGGGCCGCCTGGTCGCTCAACCTCGCGTTGAGCTCTTGCTCTTGGGAGCGGAGTGTCGAGAGCTTTTCCTTCAACTCGCCAATCTTTCTCGACGTCATCACCGCGTTGAGCCAATTGATCTGCGATTCGATTAGGTTGAACCTCACCATATCGTTGCGCTGGGTGTCCAGGGACTCGAGAGTACTCCTCATTTCCCCGATGCGCGCCATTGCAACTTCCAGCCTCTAATCGGCCTGGCCGAGTAGCCTTTGGGCTTCCGACTTTCTTTCGTCGAACTTAGAAATCCCTACGACTCCCTCGATCACCCTCCTCTTCTCCTCGGGTGTCATGTCCGCCATCTTCGTCGCAGCACCCTGGGCCACGACATTGAAGCCCCCGGGAGCGAGGCCTGCCAAGTCAATTATGTCTGTGAGGGCGCCTCTGGTTGTCTTCCTTCCGTTGATGTAGTAGCTGTTGTCTCCGTCCTCTCTCAGCTCCCTGGTCACGGTCACCAGGTCTGAGTCTACGGGGATCGCTCGGTCGGTATTGTCGAATTGAATGCTCACTCGGCATGTGCTCGGTTTACCCGGGTTGGAGGCGTCGCCAGTCTTAGGCTCGAAAATGAGCCCCGAGAGACGCCCGTTGGCCGCCCTTAGCGCCTTTGGTGAGTTCTCGCCGATGGCAAACGTGATGGCGTCAGCGAGGTTCGATTTGCCGCTCCCGTTCGGGCCTGTGATGACTGTGAAACCCTTCTCGAAGTTGACGACTGCGGTCCTGGGGCCCGCAGACTTGAATCCGCGCATCTCCAGCCTCCGAATGTACGTCACAGCCTAAATTGCCCCGACTGGAAGACACGTTAGAGAATGGATATAAGCGCTTGGTTTTTGGAGAGCAAGAACTTGACGGTTTACGCCCAACGGCGTAAGAGGATGCTCTCCCTTGCCCGTGGGAAACAGGTCGTCACCATGACCGCGGCCAACACGTTCTGGCTCACCGATTTCTGGGGCGGCGGGGCTGCAATCGTCCTTCCTGACAAGACTGTGGTCGTAACTAGCCCTCTCGAGGCAGACAGGGCAGAGGACGAGGGGGAGGAGGTCGAGGTGGTCGTAGTCAAGGGATGGAAGGACATACCAAGTGCGTTGGTGAAGCTACTCCGCGGCGCCCACGCAGTCACGGACGACGACCTGACACTACGGGCTTTCCACGGGTTCAAGGCGGACCCTGACCTGTTTCACAGGGGGAGGCGCGTCAAGGACGAGATTGAAGTTGCGCGGATAAGGAGGGCCTCGCAGGGCCTGGACAGGATTTTCGAGGCCATGCCACACGAGCTCAGAAAAGGCCGGACCGAGCGGGAAATCGCGGCTGAGGTCATGAAGATTGCCACGGCACTGGGTTTGACTCCGTCGGGTTCCGATTCGGCCCTGAGCCCGGTCATCGTAGCTTCGGGAGAGAACGGCTCCTTGCCCCATTCAGAATTGACCCAGAGGAGGCTCAAGTCTGGGGACATGGTGGTCGTCGATATTTTCTTCAGGTTCAAAGGCTACAATTCCGATTCTACGCGGACCTTCACCATCGGCACGCCAAGCGCCGAGGCGAAGAGGAATTACTCAGTAGTCCGCGGGGCCCAGGAAAATGCCCTGGAGGTTGCGACTACAGGGTCTGTCTGCTCGGACGTAAACGAGGCCGCGGTCAGCGTCCTGCGAAAAAATGGTCTGGATAGATTTCTGAATCATAGCGTCGGTCACGGAGTGGGCATTGACATCCACGAGCTTCCCAGCATTTCTAAAGGCAACAAGACAACGCTGGTGGAAAATGATGTGGTCACCGACGAGCCGGGAGTTTACCTTCCTGGGAAGTACGGGATAAGAGTCGAAGACACGTTGGTCGTCGGCAAGCAGCCGAGACTCCTGACGAAATTCACAAAGGAATTGATCAGCTGCGGCTAGGACGGACCAGTCCCGCCTTTCGTTTTCCCACATCGAATGTGTCGACTCGAATCGACGCGCTCAGATCCCTTAGCGACTTCGCGACTTTGGCGGAGGCGTGGTGGTCAACCAACGCGTGGACCGAGTAGCCGATCATGTTCTGGCTGGCGTACATGGCTCCCGAGGACTTCGCTGTCTGTGCCATCTTCTTCACTTCCGGTGACTCGAGCCCCAGGTTCCTCGAGAAACGCTCCCCTTCCCGCGCCAAAGTATCGAGGGTCGGATCAGCAAGGAACGTTTTCAACGCCTCGCTGCCGAGTCTGTTTATTTTCTCGCTGACTGTCTTGGAAAAGAGCGCGTCTTTCTTGTCGAACGGAGCCAGGTACCCCGTTACGATTTTCGTTTCCCGTGGGACTTCAACGTTGATGAATTTGGCTACGCCAGGCTCCCCGGGTACGGTTATCGCCCCGGCTCCTGCCGAATCGTAGATGACTGAAACCGTGCCCAACCCCGTCGACTCGATGATTTCCGCCCTGTGGGCGAAGAGGGCGACCTCCCTTTTGGTGGCTTTGAAGCTCGCTGCAGCGGCAACTGCGTAGACGGCAGACACAGCACCCGCCGCGCTTGCCCCGAACCCGGACCCGATCGGGGTCTCAACGAGTTGGTCGACCCGGATTTCTCCAGGATTGGGATTCTTTTCTGCTAGTAATAGTTCCACCGAGCGCCTTGTAGTCCTTGCGTCATAGGCTCGGTCCCCATTAACTCTCGTCGATACAATTCCTTCTCCTTCGCCGATGGCGGTGGCTATCGTTCGTGTCCCCTTTGAGAGGATGTAGCCTCCTCCTGTTGCGCCGGTGGCATGTTGGGAGGAGTTGTAGCTGATTTCGAAGAAGTTCGTTATTGCAGAGGGCGCGAAGGCCTTCGCCGACCTACGATGAGGCGTTCTTCGAGCCCGCCCTTGAGCCAGCTATCATGCTGGAGAAAGGTCCGAAGACAAGGACGAGAACAGCTGCGATGGCAAAGTAACCAAGGCCAGGAGTCGTTGCGACCGATGTTGGAGAGAGGAGGAATATCACGGCGCCGAAGGCAGCGTAGAGGAGCGCGAAGACGACGGCGTACAAAGTCTGAATCCCGCCAATTGAGCTCGACCAGGCCGGATAATTGGTCAGTATTCTCGACCTACCGAATAGCGGACGCACAGCTCTGACCAGAATCGGGACCGCAATCAGGATTGCGGGAATCGAAGTTGTGTTCCAGAAGACGGTGAGCCCGAGTATAGCAGAGGATGGGAGAGTCACTCCTAGAGCCACTGGGATGAAGAAGTAGACGTTAATGGCAGCAATCAAGTTCCCCAATGTCACGAAGGCAACTGTTCCTGCGACGAATGCTGGCCACGATCTGTACTTCTTGACGAACCAACCGAATAGGAGGAACGCCACAAAGTTCGCCGGAACTCCCGCAAGCAGGCTGAGTACTGGGTTGGTCCTAACAAAGGTGTCACCTACGAAGGTCCCGAGTCCGGCCCCAATCGCGACCGAGAGGGTGTCAGCGGTGACAGCCATGAACGCTGGAAGGAATACGCCGATCAGCAACTGGCCGACTCCCCAAGGCGTCTGAATGCCGGCAGTGACCCACTTTCCAATCGTATAGAGAATAGCCGTGAGTGCGATGATCGCAACCCTAGCTGGAAGATTTACTTGGGAAATAGCCGTCGGTTCGTTCACGTTTGGTAAGTGATCGGATTCAATATATCAATATGTCCTCTAACTTCTATAGAGATGTCTATGATTTCCCCGCACGCGCCCGCTTTGAGTTGAGACCTCTGCTTAAGTACGAGAAACCGGTCCTGCCCCCGCCCTTGAAACGCCAGAGGGTAGGCCGGTTCCTCTTGTCGACGGAATTCCTTGGTATAGTTCTGTTCGTGTTCGCAGCCGGCTTTCCGCCATTCGACGATGCAACAGAAGTGGACCTAACCCTGCACATGCTCCAACACATCCTCGTTATTATCGCGGGGGTTCTCGTAGCCTACCCCCATGTCGGCCGCCGGCTGTTGAGGGAAGGGAGGGGTGACTGGGTCCCCCGGCTGACACTCGTTGGTTCAATCCTAATCATCGTCTTTTGGCACTTCCCTAGCCCATGGGACTCTGCCGTCCTGAACCCGCTGATCCATGTCGCTGAGCACCTTTCCTTTCTTGTTGTGGGGCTACTTGCTGGTTCTTGGCTTCTCCTCCTCTCCGATTCAGGGAAGATTGGGGCGCTATTCGCAGCCTTCTTTGGCCACATGGGCTATGCAGTCGCCTTGATTTCCCCCTGGGGGACTCAAGTCTATCCCCTCTACTCGCTCCAGAACCAGGCGAACTTGGGATGGGTGCTTCTTCTGACGGGACCTTCGCTGGTAATCGGAGTCGCGTACGTGATAGCCAGGAATCCGGAATGGCTCGGTGGATTTTCTGGGACCAGAGCAGCACCACACGCCAGGCGAGAAACTTTCCTCAACAGAGCGAAGAAACCGCGTTGGCTGGCTCCGACTATGACCTTTGCGCTTATTGCCATCATAGTTGGGTACTTCGCTTCGACAGCCTACGCCCTCGGCACTGCCCCGTCACCGTCGGGGAACGGCCCGACGGTATTCATAATTGAGACGCCGGTGTCCTGGCAGTACTCGCCTCAGAACATCAAAGTGATAATTGGCGTCAACTCGACCGTCACCTGGGTGAGTCACTCGATCTCATACGACACGGTGACCGACCGTTCCGGGGCCTTCGGGTCTAGTCCGATTGCTCCCGGCCAGACCTTCGTGCACACGTTCTCTGCACCTGGTGTATACGCATACTATTGCCAGTACCATCCTTGGATGACAGGGACCGTGACTGTCGAGTCAGTTCCGAAGTAAGTCGCAAAGGGTCATTTCTAGGTCGAAGAATTAGACACGCTATGTCAATGACAGATACCGCCGTAATGGAGTGTCCAGACTGCCATACAATGAAGATGGGTCCTGCCGAATGCAAGGCGCAAGTGTCGAAATGCGACGCGTGTGGCGGACCCAGGAAAGAAATGAAAATGATGTAGAGCGAACTTAGGTTCGCCTGCATCGGAGCTGGGGATTTCTCTTAACCCAAATCGATTCAGGACTGCACCGTTGAGTTAGTGTCCATGATGAACACCGCGGCGGCCACCACAGATGTCCAGACTCCCTTGTCCCCGACGGCTGACTGCGTGATGTTCATGGTCCTGATGATTCTGCCTGATGCCTTGAAGACCTGTTCCTTCTCGTTCCACGCCGCGTTGATGTCGAATGGGATTCCCACGGTCGTTGCAAGCATCGACGCGGCCAAGTCCTCGGAGTATTCTCCTGCGAATTCGTCGGTTTCGCCGAAGGAATGATGCTCTGAAAGGTAACCTACTTCATCCGGATTTGACGGGATCGCCAGACCAATGGAAGCCGCAATGAGACGGTGGTCTTCGTTTGTGGAATTGCGCGCAAGGACGAGGAATACTATCGCCCCTGGCTTCAACATCGAAATTCCTTGCTCGCGGGTGATCTTGGTGCATTTTGGCGGTATTATGCTAGATACAGTGACAAGATTGTACTGGCTGATGCCGGCATCTCTGAGTGCCGCTTCGAAGGAAGCGAGGTTTTCTTTGTTCCTTCCCACCCCGTTAGTCAGGAAGTAGTACTTGGGAACAAGATGCACACCTCCGCCTGAGAATTGGCCCTTCTAAACGTCGTGCAAGTGAAAGATGTCGGCCGTCGCCCCAAGTTTGATTCCATAACGGTTTAATTGGGTATCAGCGCAGTCCAAAGTGTATTATCTTGCCGGATTCCGGACGAAGGCTGGCTGCAGTCGCGTTCATCGATCTGGTGGGCTTCACCCAGATTTCCCAGCGAAACGAAGCGCTCGCACTCCAACTCCTGGAAGAATATCGGGGTATTCTAAGACCAGTTCTCGCCAAACATGATGGGAGCGAGATTAAGACCATCGGCGACGGATTCCTTGTGGAGTTCGCGAGTGCCCTGGAAGCCGTGAGATGCGCCTTCGACGCCCAGCAGGCCTTGCACGACCTGAATTCACCGCGGGCTCCGGAGAGGAGGATTCAGGCCCGGTTCGGAATTCATGTGGGCGACGTCGTCCATAGCCAGGGTGGACAAAGCATGAAAGATTGACTTGGTTCTTGGGTGAGTCGGAAGGGACACGCCCGTCCTTCCGTACGAGACCTACCCTTCGATTGCGTAAATCCTCGTTGCTTATTGACCAAGTGTTGTCGAGTACTGGCGCAAGAACTTCTTACGGATAGGTCAAAGACGTCTACACCTGCTCACTGAACTGGACTTCGATAGAGCACGGTCGATCACCAGAGGGAGCAATCCCGCCTGTCCTGCTATGATGGGCTTGGAACTGCTAACCTTGATAACATCTTTCATCATTGCTAACTTGACGGGCCCTCTAACTTAGTCCTGACCTTCGAGTCATGCTTAAACGTCTTTAGAAATTCAACCAGGTCAACGAAATCTGGGTTGTCATTTGCTCTGCGAAGTCGCACGCGGATGTCCTCCTTTCCCAGGTTCACTGTGAACTCAGATTGATATGAAATCTTGGTGAAGAGGACAGCAGAGTAGTGTATCCTCCCCTTGAGCTCTTCTCGCACGATATCTTCCGTGTCTGGGAAATGTAATATTGTAAAGGCTACTCCGTCAATCCAATTAACGGTAGGGATAACTGGAATTTCTCTCGTCAGTATTTGCTTCACCACGTCTTCAAAGAAGATTATCTTGTTGTCGGACTCCAAGACTTGATGGATGACGATTTCCTCTGTCGGCATGTAGGTGATCTTAGCCAAATCTAACCGTCCTCTCCTAACAGAACAAACTTTACGCGCTCCGAACTAGGGTTATCCAGATCAATCTTGATTCCGCACTTCTTGGCCAGTGCCTCACCTACTTAACCTTCATGCGGTCTAAACTGAAGGGAAAGGTGGATGCCACACTCGATATCAAGGGAGTCAAGAAATGACGCTGGCCGAACTTGGACATGGGAAGGCGGATGTCACAGAGGGGTGGCGTGCGTCATAGAAGCACGTCGGTACTCAATGAGGCGATCAGGCTGCAACCTCTCTCCATGCCGCTCCCCTGATCGACTACCTCGAGGATAAGCGCTCCTTTATTCTGTTCTCCCATTCCTTGTGGCCGACGATTCGGTTCTCTTCGAGAACATCTACCAAGGAGGAGAGCATGATGTCGAGCATTTCGTCCTCTTCCCTCAACTCGTCAGTCGCTTTGTTTTGTTTCCGTCGTTCCTTCTTAACTATCGGATTCATCCCCCCTCGGATAACCTTTCTCGCCTAGGGATGCGACGCCGTTCGCCCGGATTATGTCTGACCTTCCCTCGCCCGACGGTCCTTTCGGTTTGTCGATTCTTGCCATGGCCTTCTCAGGTAGGCTAACTAATGCTGTTATGGGCGACATAAATATTCCACTGTTTGCGCCGTTCGCCAGATTCTGGCCCCCAAATCGCTCCCAATCGTTGCTTTTAGTAAATGATGTCAACCGCCACAAGGCTCGTGAAGGTCGCCGAGGCTGCCAAGCCGCTAAACATGTGATCAGAGACCGACCAAGTGGTCTACGGAGTACAGCCCTCCGCCTAGCAGAACGAGAGCAAGCGAGCTTCCGAGGTAGAGCAGGTCCTTCTCGTAGTCGGAGAGTGTCTTCTTGCCGAGTCTTTTTCTAAATAGGTAGATTCCGAGGAACTGCAGTGAGAAGAGGAAGGCGACCACGGGCGTCAGAAAGCCGATGACCAGAAAGAAACCACCAAAGAGTTCGAGAGTTCCGATTAGCCGCCCTAGGAGCTTCGGTAGACCCATGCTCTCAAGCCACCCCGTCGTCCCCGCCCTGCCTGACGTGAGCTTCGGGTAGCCGTGGGTGGCGAGCAGGGGGCCGAAGAATAACCTCAAAACGAGGGTGCCGACATCCCCGTAAGCGGCTATAGCTCCAAATACCAAGTGTATCCTAGCGTGACGAACCTTCTGGAAAGTATTTCCGCGTGAGATTCTACTTAGCCTGCAGGG
>DATGVR010000028.1:0-4992 GCA_035300255.1 Nitrososphaerales archaeon | reverse complement strand
TCATCCTGGCGGGAATGGCTTGCAAGCTCGTGACGACTTGGGCGGCCACATAGACCGGGTCGACGGTTTCATGTGGAGCGGACCCGTGTCCCCCGGGGCCGCGTATCCGTATCCTGAATGTGTCAGAAGATGCCATGAGTGCACCTTCCCTTACCGCGAACGTTCGCGAAGGGTAGTTTGCGAAGATGTGAAGTCCGAAGACGTAGTCCACCCTCGGATTCTCCATGACCCCGTCCTCGATCATCGGTTGCGCTCCCCCACCAAGCTCCCCGGCCTCTTCAGCGGGCTGGAAGAGAAACTTCACCGTGCCGTGAAGCTCGTTTCGGTGCTTTGCGAGGAGCATCGCTGCCCCTAGCAGCATCGCGACGTGGGCGTCGTGTCCGCAGGCGTGCATCACACCCTTCACCTTGGACCGAAAATCCACGTCAGACATCTCGTCGAGGGGTAGTGCATCCATATCGGCCCTAAGCGCAACCACGCGCCCCGGCTTTGCCCCCTCCAGGAATCCCAAGACGCCGTTGCCTCCAACTCTTGTCTTCACTCTTACGTCCAACGACCGGAGCACTTCGCTCACCAACTTCGCGGTCTTCTCTTCCCGGAAGGAAAGTTCGGGATTCTGATGGATTGTTCTTCTGGTGCTGACCACCTTACCCTCGATCTCCTTCACGTCGCCAAGGAAGAGGCTCATTGCCAGCGAAAGGACGGATTGCGCTTTAGGCTTTGGGGTGGAGTCGGAGCCGTAGTGAGAATCGAGAAAGAATATTAAAACCAAAACAGTGAAGCTTCACGATCCAGTTTTGAGAATTGCCAAGGACATCTATCTTGTGGGTGGAGGAGACATCAGATTGTCAAACAGGATGGATTGCCACGTTTACATCCTCGACGGAGGCAAGGAGAAGGCGCTCATAGACGCGGGAGTCGGGCTCGACTCGCACGAAATCATCAGAAATATCAAGGAGGATGGTTTTGACCCCAAGAGAGACATCGACTATCTCCTGATTACTCACGCCCACGCGGATCACGGAGGGGGAGCGAGCGCCTTGCGCTCCGCCACGGGTGCAGAACTCATAGCTCCGAGGGGGGAGGCAGAATTCCTCGAGAGCGGAGGGAGGGATCTGGAGGTCGGGTTGAAGGCCGCAAAGGAATCGGGCATCTACCCGAAGAACTATGTCTACAAGCACTCGAAGGTTGACCGTGTGGTACGTCACAATACGAAGCTGCGGGTGGGGAGTTACCTTCTCAGGACGATCCAAGTCCCAGGCCACAGTCACGGAATTGCGGGTTTCCTCGTCGAGAGCGAACCGAGGTCTTTCTTCTCATCCGACATCGTGTTCATAAACGGAAACGTCGGGTTTGGCAACTGGCCCGGTTGCAGCCTGGACAACTACCGCAACAACATTGGGAGACTGAAGAACCTCCTCGTTGAGCGGCTCTTCCCCGGGCACTTCATGTGGACACTGAGGGACGGGCAGACCCACCTCGACGCTGCCATTCAGAACCTCAAGGGGGCGTGGCTCCCACCCTCGTGGACCCACAATCATCCGTTCAGGTAAGAAGAAGGCGGCCAGGTAGGTGGGGTCCTACGACCCTTACTTCAGAGCGCCCATCGTCAGGCCTTTCACTATGTACTTCTGAGCAACAGTCAGCAAGATAAGGGCGGGAAGCATGAAGAGCGTCGAGATGGCGGTCATGGCTGGCCAGTCAATCACTACGATCCCCACGAAGTCGGCCACGAAGGCAGGTACGGTCCTCGCCGCGGTCGAGGTGAGCAGGAATGCGAAGAGGAACTCGTTCCATGAAAAGAGGAAGACTATGATGGAGACGGTAATTATGGCGGGCTTGCTAATGGGGAGTATGATCTTCCTCAGGGTCTGCAACCTAGAAGCGCCGTCGATCATCGCCGCCCTTTCGAGCTCTATGGGCACCCCCTCGAAATAGCCCATCAGAATCCATATGGAGAGTGATAGGTTGAAGGTAAGGTACACTGTGATGAGCGCGAAGACAGTATCGTACAGCGGAATTATCCTTGTCATGAGGATGAAGAAGGACAGACTGAGCGCGAAGACGGGGGCCATCCTCGTGGATATCATCCAGGCAGCCAGGTTCCTCGTGAACGCGTTCTTCGTTCGGGCGAGGCGATAGGCGGCAGGGACTCCCAGGGCGAGACAGATCAGTACGGTGGACGTTGCCACAATCGTACTGTTGATCAGGTCGGCGATGAAGGGCCCTGCCAGGATCCTACTGTAGGCGTTGAGGGTCGGCGTGAAATAGAAGAGAACCTGCCCCAGACTATACCCTGTTAGCGCTTCCGAAACGGGTTTGAAGGAAGATACGATTATCCATATGATGGGAACACCGTACAGTACGGCGGCGCCTGCGATGACGAGGTATGAGAGGATGCGCATGATGTTGAGCTTCATCTTAGGTCGCCTTGTTGTAGACCCTGATGAGGAAGGTTATGGCCACGACAGATATGATTACCATGATGACTCCCAGAGCCGACGCCTCTCCTATGTCGGAGCTCGAGAAGGCAATCAGGTATCCATGAATGCCTAAGACCTGCGTGGCGTTTCCCGGTCCGCCGCGGGTCATCACGTAGATTTGGTCGAAGGCGTTAACCGAATCGATGACCTTGAGGATCACGGCTATGATTAGCACCCTCCTCAATAGAGGAAGGGTTATGTGACGGAACGAAGAGAATGCACCCGCCCCGTCAATCTTTGCCGCCCGGTATAGGGAGGGTGAAATTCCCTGAAGGCCTGCGAGAATTATCAAGAACATGAAGGGAGCCTTCGTCCATACGTCGACGAAGACCACCGCCATGAGGGCGTTGAGGGGATTACCGAGGATGCTCCCAATGTGTATCCCGAGAGAGGGGAGGATGAACGCGCCGACCAGCCCCTGATTCGAGTCGAAGAGGTAGCGCCAGGTGAAGCCGGTTATGATCGGGGCTATCGTGAATGGAAGGATTATGATTGCTCTGAACACGTTTGTCCCGCGGAGGTTCTGATTCAGGGTCAGCGCAAGAACCAGCCCGGAGAGGATCGAAAAGGTGACCGTGAGCGCAACAAACTCGGCACTCACACGAAGAGAATTGTAGAAGTTAGCGAGGCTAAACAGGTTCACGAAGTTGGTGACTCCGACCAGCGGATGGTCCAGAAGGAAGGCTTTCCATTGGCTGATGCTCAGGTAGATCATGTAGGCCGTGGGGAAGATTGTGACCAGGAGAAGGGCGGTCGTCGCAGGGAAGAGGTAAGAGTATGTGTAGATGAAACGACGCAGCCTGGCGGAGAGCTTGTCGCTATTTTGCTTCTTCGTCGCTCCCAGCTTCCTAGCCGGTCAACGGAGCTACCGCCGAGGCGGCAGAGGACGATCTACCGTCCTAGCCATAGTATCCGTCAGACTTCAGAAGCTGAAAGGCATAGTCCTGAAGAGCCTGGGCTGCCTGCTGCGGGGTCATCTGGCCAGACATCACTGCAGAGGTCACCTCGCCCATCTTGACGTTGATTGAGTTGGCCTCAGGTACGTAGGCGATGAAGTGCGGGTCCGACTGGGCAAGCATCTCGATCATCAGGTTCATCGTGGTGGCGCCCCACTTCTGGGTGAGCTGCGGGCTGTGTAACACAGAAAGTAGTGATGGGTTGGGGAAGAAGGCGGTGGCGAAGTTGAGTTGTCTCTCGTAGCTCGTCAGGAATGACAGAACGAGGAAGGCGGCCTTTGGATTGTGCGTGAATTTGCTGATGCCGAAAGAGAGCGACCAGATCTCGTCGAAGTACTTCCCCGTTGGTCCTGTCACCGTCGCTGCGTAGGCCATCTGCGCAGCAAGGGTCGCGTTCGGCGCGAAAGCCTGCGCTGCGAACGCGTTGACCGACTGGGGGTACAGAATCGCGGCCTTACCGCTCTGGTACAGCGTTATCTCCTTGCTGAAGTCGTAAGTGGGGGTATCCGGGGACGAGAACACCGAACCCATGAGCGCATATGTCTTGATCGCGTTAACTACAGCGGTTGTATTGAACGCCGGCAGAGCGCGGTGCGCCTTGACGTCTGTGACGTTCCAATATCCACCCTTGAACCAAGTCCCGCCGAACCCATGAATGAATGCGTTGACATCGAGCGCCGTCGTCTCTTTTGGTTCGCCCCTGATGGCGATTGGGTAGACCTTGCCGTAGGTGCCGTCCGCCATCATCCCAGCCTTCAGCTTCGGAAGGGTGCTGTTCATCATCTGGTCCATAGTTGTTGGGAGGGCGACGTTGTACTTCTTGAAGAGATCCATCCTGTAGTTAAAGCTCGAAGAGAAGGTGAAGTATGGCAGCGCGTACACGTGCCCACCATAGCTGCAAGCGAGCAACGCCTTCGGGATGAAGTCTGTGTAATTGAAGTATGGAGACGGCGTGTACAACTGGCTGCTGGGAGTGTAGAACTGCTCAAGAGGGTAGAGTTGGCCGGAGCTTCCGTAGACTTGAACCAGATTAGCGGTGTCTGCGAGAGTAAGGTCGTATCGACCCGCTCCAGAGGCGAAGTCGGCCTGGACCTTCTGCCTCACCGTTGGCTCGTCGTCGAATTCGACATTCACCGTGATGTTGTACTGCTTCTCGAACTGGAGCAGGGGTGCGAGAGGCTTGCCGGTGGTGGAGTTCCACAGGTCTGAAAAGACCAACCCTTGATCAAAAGTGATGAGATTAACCGTCGCACCGCTCACACCCGTGATTCCCGTGGATGTGCTGGAAGTGGAGGACGATGACGGGTTCGTCCCCCTTGGGTTAGTCGCGGCCAGGTATCCGGCAAATGCCACCACAAGCAGGACGACGATAGCGACAACGGCCATAAGTGTACGGGAGACGGCCCTCCGTTGGCTCCGCACAAATTCCGTTCGAGGGCGAGCACCCTATTTAACTATTGAGAGAACAATCCATCCAAGGGTATCAGGTCGCCGCGGTTCGTTACATGCTCGACGAAAGTTAATAATCCGAGACATGCAGTAACGGAAAAGGA
>DATGVR010000027.1:0-3213 GCA_035300255.1 Nitrososphaerales archaeon | reverse complement strand
GCGAGCAGTCTGTCTGCCTTCTCCTGAGACCCGAGGTAGCACCAGACCACCGCTGCAACCTTCTTCGACCAGAGCTCCTGAGGGAACGGCGCGACCGGAGGCACAGTCAGGAACGCGAAGAACCCATTCAGTTCCTCGGGAGCATCGGGGATGAACTCCCTGTACCACTTGAGCACTTCCTCCGCCTGTGCGATGGGCCAGAACGTGGGGCCGGCAATCACGGTGCCGGCCGGATGAAGCCTGAAAGTGAACGAAGTAACGACGCCGAAGTTGCCCCCTCCACCTCTCACCGCCCAAAAGAGGTCCTTGTTCTCGTCGGCGCTCGCGGTGACGAAGCTCCCGTCGGCTAGGACCATGTCCACGGAGAGTAGGTTATCGATTGTGAGGCCGTACTTCCTCGTCAGGTGGCCTATCCCGCCCCCCAGGGTGAGCCCTCCCACGCCTGTCGTGGAGATGATACCAGCAGGGGTCGCCAGTCCGAACGCGTGGGCCGCATGGTCGTAGTCGCCCAGCTGGCACCCGGCCTCCACCACGCCGATCTTTGACACTGGGTCTATCTTGATACCCCTCATCAGCGAGAGGTCGACCATCAGTCCGTTGTCGACGCTGCCGAGGCCTCCCCCATTATGTCCTCCTCCCCTGACTGCTATTTCGAGGCCCTGCTCCCTCCCAAACTTGACAGCCTGAATCACGTCTGCCACGTCGCGACATCTGGCGATGGCCGCAGGCCTCTTGTTGATCATGGCGTTGTAGAGTTTCCTCGTCTCGTCGTAGTCAGAACCTTCAGGGGTGACAACGGGACCGCGAAGCACCGTCCTTAGAGCCTGCGCGTCGAAAGGCCTACGTTCTTCAGCTGCCAGCCTGCTGCCTCGCTGGCGTCTTGCCGAAGCCATACGCACACGGGGGCGCGGCGAGTATATATTGGGCGCGGATGCGCCACGCCCGCAACCCACATCAAGGCTCATTCTTGGTTCTGATAACACTTCGGGCTTCTAGCCCTGGGTGACCTTCCCGCCTGCAAGTCATCTGAGATTTCGGGCCTAGCCTTCAAGCCCCGTGCCCCCGGGGAATTACCAGAATTACCAGAATAGACGCTTCAAATGTCAGCTAGTCGGACGCCAGGGACGTCAGGATCTTCTTCGAGATGGTCTTCGGCATCATCAGCCTTGCGCCATCCAGGACAGGCATGTCGCCCCTCCGAGATGGGAAGCCCGATTCTACTCGACGAAAATTCAGCAGGGGCAGCCCGGCTTCTCAGGTGGAGGCGCAATGAAACCTAGATATGGCGAAGCTCTTCCACTATCGACTCGGCATCCTTTGAGCTGGGAAACTCGATTTCCAGAGGAGTACCGACCCAACTCAACCCTGGTGCTTTCATTCTGATCCGACTTCCCGACACTTGAGATACATGGAGCTTTTCTCGATCGAAAAGAACGTAGTCCTTACCAGGAATGCGAACGTAAGAGAGTTCGTTCCCAACTGAAACTTCGGCCTTCCTGAATCCACTCCTGAGACGACTGAACGGTGCGGCGAGCAAAAGTAACAGCGAGATTACGAGATATCCAGTGCCCCAAATGAGTGACACGGCGATTTCATGTGACAGCAGATACCTCGCCCCGAAGAGAATCAGAAAACCACCCACCAGCAGTGGATAGAGAAGGACCTTCCGCGTCTGGGTCCTAATCATCACGGGTCTCCATCTTTCTTCAGTCATTGGGAAAAGCAGAAAGACATCCGACGGCATAAATTCTTTTCAAAACGGTGCGACACTTGAAACGCACCAATCATGCGTACGGTTGATATCCGCGGAGGCGCAAAACCAGCTCGTAAGGAAGACCCGAACTCCTCCAGGGTTACATCTTTCTCACTAAAGGGTCTGGCCTCGCCATTCGTGAGGGCGTCCCTCGAGTCAGGACAGGCCGGGTGATTGAAAGATGATGATGAAACCTCAGTTCATCAAGAGAATTCCGAAGCTTCTGGTGCGATCGTGCCGGAGAGTGCTCGAGCATCTTACCTAAGGTTTGCTGAGGGACCGAGGTCGAATTTCTGACCCGTCGCCGCTCCACCATACACTAGACGTTATTAGGCGCATAGTCGGATGCCCTTTGAAATGCCGCAATCTTCACCTGCGACGCACGACGGCACGCTCAAGACAACGCTATCGGATCACATCACAATAATCGGTGGTGGCAATGGAGGTATGGGTGAGGCGGCAGCATGGAGGTTCGCCAGAGAAGGCGCCAAAGTTGCGGTTCATTTCTCTGGCTTGACAGGCGCGTCTGGCCGCAGGGCTGAAAGAATCGTCGACAACCTTCGCAAATCTGGTTTCGAGGCAATCAGCGTCAAAGCTGACGTCCGGAGCCTCCCGGAGGTTGAGCGAGCCGTGGGCCGCGTCGTATCGAAATGGGGAAAAGTCTCGTCACTGGTATCCTTCGTGGGCCTCCCTTCATCATTCGATCGTTGGCAGGAGGACCCTCTCGAATTGTCTGAGCAGGAACTTCTCAGCGCCGTGAAAATCGACTTCGTAGGTTCCTACCATTTCATGAGGGCTGTTCGGAGACATATGAAGAAGGCGCGATACGGCAAGATCGTCCTAGTTAGTTCTAGTCCGACCATTTACGGTGACGATGCCGGTTATAGGTATGTCTTGGGAAAGGACCTTAACAGAATCACGGTAAAGTCGCTGGCCGCCAGACTCATTCGTGAGGACGGCGTGTATCTGAACGCAATCGCGCCAGGAACGGTGGATACTCCTGCCAACAGGGTAAACTACGGAGAGAAGGAATGGAAGGAGTTGGTCGGGCAAATACCGATAGGGAGAGCGGGCTTGCCGGACGAAATAGCAGGGGTTGCACTTTTCTTGTGTTCCCACGACTCGGATTTCGTGGTGGGACAAACGATCGTCGTCGATGGCGGAGAGGTAAGGCTTTGAGAAATCAGAGGCTATTCTTCGACAGTCTGTCCAGAGGCCGCATCAATCCGGTGCCCAGTTGGCCGGATCGTACTCCTTGTAGTTCAGGAACAATTCCTCCCCTGCATCAATCGACCTCGTTGCAATTAGGCGGGTTGTCCTCTTCTTGGCATCGATTAGCAAACGGACGTTAGCTTCTGGACTGTGATCCAGAAAGTTCGACCAGTAGTTGACGCTTCCTTCGTCTTCTTCGTCCCAAAACAAGCGTTTTCCTTCACGAGTCTTGCCTATTATGAGGGCCC
>DATGVR010000026.1:0-13715 GCA_035300255.1 Nitrososphaerales archaeon | reverse complement strand
CGTTCATCTATGCAACAAATCCAGAGGTTCTGGAAGATACCTCTTCGGTCATTTTATGCGGATTATGCAACATTTGATGTTGCATAGGTTGTTGCATAGGTAGAACCATCTACCGAGTTGCACCAGAAGAAGCTATCTCCCTAAGACGCACCAGAGCCCCGAGCGGAGATTCAAGTTCTTCGCCATCTCTGCGCCCGTTGCCGTCGCTCTATTGGGGAGGCAGTCTGGTGGACATCCTGCTGACGCCGATGAGCTCGTACTGTCCGACGAGCGGAGCCTTGGAGACGACCTCTTCGATCTTGTCGATTACTCCCTCTTCTTCGGGAGCGACTATATCGACGATGACCGCGGATAGGCCGAAGGCTATCGGTTCGACCTTCTGACCTCTTATCTGGGCAGGCTTTGGCAGGATGCCCGAGACAGAATCGACGATTTTCTGAGGGTCCGTCGTTGTGTCTTGGGGGAGCAACTTCAGCCTGATGACGTATGAACCCAAGGAGCTCCCCTAGGGCCCTTCAAAGCCACATTTTGTGCACTTATACACTCTTGAGAACTTCCTGCACTTCTCGCTGCGCCAAATCAGAGTATCATGGCAGTTGGGGCAAAGGAAGTGGGTTGCCCTTTCTCCCGGTTTCACTGGGCGATTGCACGAATTGCAGAGCGGAAGGCTCACGGTTGCCTGCGACATTTCTCAGGAGCCCCTTTCTCCACTTGCAGATATAGGTTGCTGAGATTGTCGATCAATTCAGTTGGAAACCAACAGAGAGCGGACTTCGGCCGACGCCACGACCTTCGCAATTCTAAGCAGACCCGAAATTCCTAGGGCACCGAAAAGGGCCGTCGCATGAAAATCGAAGTCGGTTTGGGATAACTTCAGGACGAGCTTGGGCGTGGCAGTCTCGATGATAGCTTCCAGGTCTTCATTGGAGAGTTTCTCGATCACCCCTCTGAGCCTGAGCATAGCCTTCATTTCCTTAAGGAATGCAGCCTCCCATTCCGGCTGATATTTCGCCAACAAACCGGGGTCATGATTTTCGAGGCTCTTGCAGGCCCAACGTGCGGCGGTGACGGCTCCTGCGACGGAGGTCATAATTCCACCCGCGGTTGTTGGTTTGACCTGGCCCGCGGACTCGCCCACGAGGATGCGTCTTCCGTGCACGAACTTCGAGGTGGGACCGCCGATGTAGATGGGGGAGGACACCCTGCGCAGAATTCTGCACTGTCGGCCGGAGAGAAACTCGTCGAGGGCCCTGAAGGGGCTGACACCGTGACCCGCCGCGCCTACCTTCGCCCTGTTCTTGCCGAAGGGGATGACCCACGCGAAGAACCCGGGGTATCGGTCGGCATCGAGGAACACCTCCACCACAGGTTCCCGGATCCAGTCAGCCTCTATCTCGTATTTTGCAGCCGGAAGAATTCCCCGTCTGGGGCTTGAAGCAGGGCCCGTAGCGTCGACGTAATACTCCGCATGAACTGTCTCTCCTCCTATTCTCACCGAGACTCCGTCCTCCGTCTCGGCGAAACCGCTGACTCGAGCCCCAGTTCTCACAACCGCGCCGTTCGACGTGGCGGTTGCGGCAACCTGCTTGTCGTAGGCGCTCCTGTCGAGGACCACTACCTCCAAGCAGGTGGCGTTCACGGCGAAGTTCCTATCTTTAGGAGAGTGGATGACTGCTGAGGCGATTTGATTCTGCACTACCTGTTCTTCGGGGAGGTACCCATATCGCCTTAGACCTCGAAGGCTGACGAGCCCGTCGCACTTCTCGGGCTCACCGATCTCGGTGTGCTCCTCGGCGACCAATACGGTCGCCCCTCGCCTCGCCGCTTCTGCCGCAAACGCAAGACCCGCGATGCTACCCCCGCCGACCACGAAGTCGAGGGGCTTGGTCATGGCGATGAAACTGCCTGCAAAGGCTTAATCCGTGTCGTAATAACCGTTGGCAAATTTCGGGACATGAAACAGGCAATCGTAGTGAGGTCTGACCTGAAGATGGGCAAGGGGAAAGTGGCTGCCCAGGTCGCGCACGCATCGCTCTCGGCAGCGGAATTGGCACGACTAAGGAAACCTGGCTGGTACGAGGGATGGAAGGAAGGAGGTCAGGCGAAGATAGTACTGAAGACAGAGTCCGAGGAGCTCCTCATGGAGCTGTTTCAGAAGGCGAAGAGTTCGGGCCTCCCTGCGTCTCTTGTCGAGGATCGGGGACTCACCCAGGTGGAGCCTGGGACTGTCACCTGTCTCGCCGTCGGCCCGGGCCCTGAGGCGGAGATTGACAGCGTAACGGGGAACCTCAAGTTGCTTTGATTCCGGCTGCTGACTCCGAGAGAGCAGTAGGTATCGGCTTCTACTTGACCTCGGGTGCACCCTGCCACGCCAGCGCGAAGTCCTCCGACGAAGATTTCAAGGTCGAAGAGTCCATCGATTCCCAGGAACTGAGTTCGGCAGAAAGACCTGGGTACTATCCCCTGTATAGAGTACAGAAACACTCCATTGACACAATGCACATGGCGAGGGAGCTGTCGGGAATCCTCAGGAGCAGGGTGAGCTACGGAGGACTGAAAGACAAAAGAGCTGTAGCGATCCAATATGTCACCCCCACGAGCAGGAGGTCGCTGAGACCACAGGTGGTGGACACCGACAGGTTCTCCGCGCGATTGGTCGGGTTCGTTCCAAGGCCAATTTCAAGGGGGGCCATCGTCGGAAACAGGTTCGAGGTTACGCTTAGGGGCTGCTGCCCGGAGATTGGACATCGGGCCGTGGAGGCCATGCAGCTGGCGACGGAGCGGAAGATGCCCAACTTCTACGGATTACAGAGGTTCGGGACATCGGGACCGGGGACACACAGGGTCGGGAGGGCAATAGTGAGAAGAAAATTCGATGAAGCCGTGAGATTGATTCTCTCCGAAGTGCGACCACAGGACGATGACCAGACGCTCTCCGCAAAGGAGGCCTTTGGGGCTGGCAGGTACGCAGAGGGACTCAGGCTGTTGTCAAGGGCCCAAGACGTGGAATTCATGGTGGCGTCATCGCTCGGTCGAAACCCTCGGGACTGGGTGAAGGCACTCAGGGCCATCCCTGTCAATCTGAGGAGACTCTACGTGGAGGCGTACCAGTCATCGATATTCAACGAAACCATGAGCGAGGTAATTGCGAAGGGGGAGGACATATCGAAGCCGAGGCCAGGGGACAACTGGGCAGAAGTCTCCGAAGACGGAATTGTAACCTCAGAAGTTCATGGAGTAAAGGAAGCGTTGGCTCTCGATGGTGTCCCGATGGTGCAGCTCGTTGGCTACGCCACTAGAGATTACAGGTCGAGGTTCGACGCCTACATCAATTTGGTGCTGGACAGGGAGGATGTCAGGGCCAGGGATTTCTACGTGAAGGAGATGCAGGAGGTTTCTGCCGAGGGAGGCTTCAGGAGGCCCCACATGGCAATCAAGGACCAATCGTGGACCTTCAAAGACAGCACAGCCTTCCTGAAGTTCACACTCGGCCGGGGTCAGTACGCCACCATCCTGCTGCGTGAAATAATCAAGCCGAGCGACCCAGAATCAGCAGGACTGGCTTAGATTCAAAGAACGCTTATACACCGATTGCCGATGGGCAAATCAGAAAACGAATGTCTCAGGAGGTCTTCGACCTGACCATTATTGGGGCTGGTCCGAGCGGCCTCTTCGCCTCCTTCTATGCCGGGCTCAGGCAAATGAAGACCAAGATAATCGACGCGCTCGAAGAGCCCGGTGGACAAGTAGCAGTCCTCTACCCCGAGAAGTACATCTTCGACGTCCCGGGCTACTCGAAGATCTTGGCCAAGGACCTCGTCAGGTGCCTGGTCGAACAGGCTTTCCAGTACAAACCTACCGTCGTTCTCGGCGAGCGGGTGGTCACGTTGCACAAGAGCGACGGCATGTTCGAATTGAGGACTGACAAGGGGACTGTTCACCACTCAAAGGCGATCCTCATCGCGGCAGGAGTAGGGGCGTTCTCTCCCAACAGGCTTGACGCAAGCGGGGGTGCTGATTATGAAGGGAAGGGAGTCTACTACTTCGTCAAGGACAAGACCATCTTCAAAGACAAGAACCTCCTCATTGTCGGAGGAGGGGACTCTGCCGTTGACTGGGCGCTCAACATCAAGGACACGGCCAAGAAAATCACCCTCGTTCATCGGCGAGATGTCTTCAGGGCGCACGAGGGGAGCGTCGCTGAGCTAATGAAATCGTCGGTCGATGTCAAGTTGTTCTTCGAGGTGAAAAAAGTGATGGGAGACGGGTCGAAGGTAACCAAGGCTGTCATCTTTGACAACAGATCCCAGGCGGAGAGCACAATCGACGTCGATGCCGTCCTTGTCAACATCGGGTTCAGAGCCGACCTTGGGCCGATCAAAGACTGGGGACTTCAGATAGATGGGAGGGAGATCCGCGTGAACGGCAAGATGGAGACGAACATTCCCGGCGTCTATGTCGCCGGGGACATTGCCGGACCGCTGGACGGGGTGAAGCTGAACCTCATCGCCACGGGATACGCCCAGGCAGCACTTGCTGTCAACGTGGCCAAGGCCTTTTTGGACCCGAATTCGAAGATCTTCCCGGGCCACAGCAGTGAAATGAAGAGGTAGCTAGTCCAGAATTCCGAGCGTTCTTCGATAGTTGTAGTCGTTCTTGACGGCTGGGTGCATCGGGTCGACAAGTATGCACTCGAACCATGCATGGATCCCGTCCTGCCAAACGAGGTAGGAGCCAAGGAGCTTCATGTTAGGGTGCCTTTCGAAGGCTCTCCTCTCGGCCACCGATTGCGATGACACTGAAGACTTGATCTTCAGGACTCCCATGTGCTTGGGCCTTCTTCCCGATGTCGGGCGTTTCCTTCTCATCCCTCCTCGAGAGACGCGCATTCGGATGACTACAACACCTTCCTTCGCCTTGTAACCTAGCGCCCTGGCCCTGTCGAGCCTCCATGGACGGTCAACCCTCACCATGGCAGGCTGCTTTCTCAGTTCGACGGCCCTGGCTCTGATATCTCCTGCCTTCTCGTGGAAAATGTCCTGCCAAGTCTTTGCAATCTGTCTGTACATGGGCATTGAGCCGCCTCGACCAAGGTCGGCAAATAAACGTTCTTCAGCAAATGGTCAGTGTGTGAAGAAGTTACGGATCTTCTCTCCGATCACCACTATAGCGTTGGATTGTGCTTCCTCAGTCTGGCCCCCGATGTGAGGTGTGAGGATTGTGGAGGGTGCGGAAAGAATCGCGCCGGTGGGAGGCTCCTCCTCGAACACGTCCAGGGCGGCACCACCGATGCGACCCTCAGTCAACGCCGCCGCAAGCTCATCTTCGTCGACCACTCCACCCCGCGAAGTATTGATCAGGCAAGCGGTTTTCTTCATCATAGAGAGCTTGGTTCCATCCACAAGGTGAGTGGTTTCGGCTGTCATCGGCACGTGGAGGGTCACGTAGTCGGACATTGCGAAAAGTTGGTCGATGCCCACAACCTTGCCTCCGAATCCCTCCAGGACGTCTGCTGGGAAGCTGATTACATCGTAGACGAGGACTGACATTCCGATGGTCTTGCCAATCTCCGCGATTCTTCGGCCGATCCTCCCAAGGCCCACTATCCCAAGAGCCTTCCCTTTCAACTCACTGCCGACCAAGGCGTTCTTTTCCCACTTTCCTGCCTTGACTCCAAGGTCAGCCACCACCAGGTTTCTGCTGAGCGCCAGCATCAGGAGGACGACGTGCTCTGATACGGCTTCCACTAGGGATTCGGGGCTGTTCACCACCGTCACCCCCTTCGATTTTGCGTAATCGACGTCGACGTTGTCCAAGCCGGTCCCTGGACGGGCAATGAGCTTCAATCGAGCGCCCTTGTCAATTACTTCACGGTCGACCTTCGTCCTGCTTCGGACGACAAGTGCCTCGTAACCTCCGACTGACTTCAGCATCTCCGCTCTAGATATCGTCGGCTTGTACTCCACTTCGAACAATGGTCCGAGCGCGAGCTTCTCGACTTCCACGTGGTCGCAGATCAGGACCCTGACCAAGCTTGCAACCCTAGCCTCGCGGTGTCCGACACCAGCGATATATCGCTTGAATCGCCCGAGACTCCGTAGGCTATGGCTTGAAGGCTGGTCTGGGAGGTAATTGAGGCAAGGGCTCCAAGCCGTTCATTTCCTTCCTCAATGACGAGTTCGACCCCAACCACCTTCTCGCTCGGCCGCTCGTATACGATCGAACACGCTGATCCCGGACTCCACCTGCGGCTGATTTCCGAGACCATGAGCCCGCGACCTCGAGCCTCACCGAGACTGGCCCCGAACCTGGCCCACCTTAGCCCGAAGAACGAAGCCTCGGCGAACCTCGGCGGGTGAAAGGCGAGACTGTGACCTGTGGCGTTGGCGCCGGCGACCCTCCCCGACCTCGCTGCCGCTCCGCCTAGGGTGCAAGGAAAGGGTTGGCCTGTGCGCGGAACCGCGCACAATCCAGCGGCGTAGAGTCCCGGGGAATTCGACCTGAGGTATTGGTCGACTAGGAGCCCCCCGCTCGGACCCGCCTCTGCTGAGGTCCGGGGAGCGCGGGGGCAGCGCCAAGGCAAGACAGCCAAGGTGTCGCATTGAACGACGGATCCCCCAGCAATGACGGCTTCAACATGCCCAAGACCCACGGCGCCCTCCAACTTCGAATCCAGAATGGTGACCCCCTTCTTTGCGGCCGCTTCCCTGATGACGTCGGCGACAGTCTTGCTCGCAAAGCCTTCAATCCAGGGCGCCGAAACAAGTGTGACCTTCTTACCCGGCCCGCTCAATGCATCCGCCACCTGAAGGGCGTCGACCCCCTCCCCTCGGATGACAACGTGCGCCATCGAAGATCTTTCGCGCCCTAATTCGGCGTACGTTTCCAATCCATCAAGAACGACGACACCTCGTTTCCTCCGACCAGGAAACATTGCTGGCATGAATTCACCACCTGTCGCGACCACGACGGAATCGAACCTGACCCTTGTTCCATCCGCAGTGAGGACTGAACATGGACCGATGAGGGTAACTTCGGCGCCATGAATCAATTCAACATCTTTGGGGAGTGGGGGCGGCATTTCTGAACGCTGTGGCGAAAGTATCAGGTCAGCCCATGAGTGACAAGAAGGTTCCCAGTGATCCGAGCGCTCCAGGAGTATGACCTTCGCTTGGTTCCTTGATGCCTCGGCCGCGGCTTCGTAGCCGGCGGTCCCTCCCCCGATGATGGCGACTCTGGTCAACTAAAGTCTCGGTCCTTGAGATGGTTATAACGGGCCGGGAATTTGGCGGGCTTGTGCAGGTGGGAGTCGTCGGCAAACCTAATGTGGGCAAGTCGACGTTTTTCGCGGCCACAACCCTCAAGGACGTGCCTATCGCTGACTACCCCTTCACGACGATCCAACCGAATGTGGGCATCGCCCATTTGCGGACGCAGTGCGTGTGTCGCGAGATGGGTGTCACCGACAGCCCCCGGAACTCGACCTGTCTCGGGGGGGTGAGGTTGATTCCCGTCAAGATTGTCGACGTCGCGGGCCTCGTTGAAGGGGCTTCTCAGGGGAGGGGTCTCGGGAACAAGTTCCTCGACGAGATAAGGCAGGCGGACGCATTGATTCACGTCGTGGATGCGTCCGGATCCACGGATATAGAGGGCAGGAAAGTGCCCCCCGGATCCCATGACCCTGTGGGCGACGTCGCCATGGTGGAACACGAGTTCGACCTTTGGGCGTTCGGATTGCTGAAAAGAGACTGGGAGAAGGTCTCCCGGTCGCTCGAGCAGTCGGGGGGAAAAATAGTCGACCACTTGGCCGACAGACTCTCAGGACTTTCAGTGACGTTGGCGGATGTGGAGCTCGTGATCCAGCGTCTTCACCTGCGGACTGAGAAACCAAGCTTGTGGACGGATGAGCAACTGCTACACTTCGCATTAGAGATTCGGAAGCTCACTAAGCCTTCTCTTCTCGCAGCCAACAAGGCGGACCTCCCTGCATCGCTGGCAAACATCGAGAAGCTCAAACAGACTGGGAGGAAGGTGATACCGTGTGCATCCGAGGCGGAGCTCCTCCTTAGGAGGGCAGCGGAACACGGGCTGGTCGAGTACGTCCCAGGCGACAACAAATTTATCGTGAAGAGCCCCGAGAGACTCAGTCAGGCTCAGTTGAACGCCCTCAAGATGGTCGACGAAAAGGTGATGCGCGTGTTCGCGGGGACAGGAGTGCAGGTGGCGATAAACCAGGCGTTCTTTGACCTGTTGAAAGCCATAGTCGTCTTCCCAGTCGAGGACGAGACCAAGCTCTCGGACAAGTTAGGCCGAGTCCTTCCCGACGCCTACGTCATGAGGGGAGGTTCTACGGCGCTTGACCTGGCCAGAACAGTCCACAGCGAACTTGCAGAAGGGTTCCTTTACGCTATAGACGCGAGGAATGGGAAGAGGCTGGGCGCAGACCACGTGCTGGCAAACAGGGACATCGTGAAGATAGTGTCAAGCGGCAAGAGGGGGTAGCTGTTCGGCCTTCCTTTCCTCCGGCCTCGAGATGAGCTTGCTTTTCCTTACGCCGACGTGCCTAAGGTGCGTAACCTTCTTCGCTTCGTTGTAGACGTCCGACGCTACCTTCTGAAGTACTAACTCCTGGGCAAAGCCTTCGTAGTTCATGCTCGCGGCCTTTTCGGCAATCACTCTGTCCATGATTAGCCTAAGATCGTGCTTCTTGGAGCTGTTCATCTTGCCCTGGGAAAGTGCTGTGCAGTATACGCGCACCACATACCCATCCTTGGTCGTATAGTCGTGGATGAAGTCAGACATCGAAGAACCCCTTCTGATGAGGCTTCTGAGGAACTCTCGTGAATACTCGTGCCCTTTGAAAACTGTGTGCGCAGTCTCCCCCTCCACTCGGTCAACCTGGAAGAAGAGCTTGAAGGCGTAGTGCTGTGGATCCTGTTTGAGGATGTCATACAACGTGGTCTCAATCACTCTCCCCGCAGGCTTCTGAATGTCTGTCAGGGGGACTCGTGCGATGGGAGCGTTGCCGAAAGAAGGCGAGGCGGTGACCACTACCCACGACTTCAACTTCCACTTGTCCCTTACTTTTGCGACTTTCTTTGGCAAACCAAGGCGCCCCGACTGATTCGGCTTATAACCTCATTGTCTGAGGAGCGAGTCCATCCCGCCCATGTAGGGTCCCAGGACCTTCGGGATGTTTATCGAGCCATCCTTCTGCTGGAAGTTCTCGACGAGGGCAACGAGAGTCCTTGTCACCACCGCGCTCGAATTCAGAGTGTGGACGAGAATGGTCGGCTCGCTCCGTTTCTCCCTGTATCTGATTCGGAGCCGTCGAGACTGGAAGTCAGTGACATTGCTGGCTGAGGCCATCTCCCTGTACTTCCTTTGCCCTGGCAACCAGGCTTCGAGGTCGTAGGTCTTCGCCGACATGAAACCCGTGTCCCCGCTGCAAAGCTCCACCACCCTATGTGCAATCCCAAGCTCCCTGTAAATCTGCTCGGCGTTCGCGATGAGCTCTTCATGCAACTTCCAGCTTTCGTCGGGTTTGCTGAAGACGACCTGTTCGACTTTGTAGAACTGATGGACCCTGAATATTCCCTTAGTGTCCTTCCCATGTGCTCCAGCCTCAACCCTGAAGCAAGGACTGAAACCGCAGTACCTGATTGGGAGCCGAGACACCTCGAGGATCTCGTCCATATGCATCGCGACAAGCGGGTGCTCCGAAGTCGCGATCAAATGGAGGTCCTCACCTTCGACCTTGTAGATTACGGGCCCGAAGTCGTCTAGATTGACCACGCCTTCATAGGCGGCTCTGTTTAGCATGAACGGAGGCTCCACTGGGGTGTATCCTCGCGAGCGCAGGGAGTCGAGGGCGTATTGCATGATGGCGTGCTCGAGTTTTACTGCGTCCCCTTTCAGAAAGAAGAAACGGGCCCCGGCGACCTTGGCCCCCCTTTCGATGTCGACCATTCCCAGGCCCGTGAGCAAATCGATGTGGTCTTTGGCCTCGAACCCGAACTCGGGAGGTTTCCCCCAAGTTCGAACAGTAACACTTTCTGTTTCGTCCTTTCCAGTGGGGACGCTTTCGTGAACGATGTTTGGGAGGCTCAGAAGTATTTTCGTCAGCCTTGCGTTTCTTTCCTTCGCCTTTGACTCAAGGTCCTTGATCTTCTGGGGGATGTCCTTGACCTCCTTGAGCTTGGCATCGACGGACGCCCCCTTCTTCTTCAGCTCTGCAACCTGTGCGGTAAGCTCGTTCTGCTTGTGCCTCAGTCTGTCGACCTCGGTCTTGAGCTTCCTCCATTCCTCGTCCGCCTTCACAGCCTCCCCGACCAGGGGAACCCTATCGACTGCCCCCCTTTTCCTCAGGCTCCGGACTATCGCGTCAGGATTTTCTCGGACAAGCTTGACGTCCATCATTTAGTCTGTCATCCTCGGACCCCTGCATTGCTGCCATGCGATAAAAGCCATACCTCCTCGAACAGACGAACATCGCGGAGGATGGAGAGGGCTGTCGAGATCGCGGTCTGCGCGGAGTCAGCCTCGACCTTGAATTTCAATGCGCTGCCTGCCCCTGCGGCAGAGAGCTTCAGGGCCCTCGGGCCCCCCTCGTTGTCGGGAGAGAGAACCGATTGGAGCCGTCTCCGTGCGTCGGGGTCCTTGCAGGTCAACGTAAGCAGGACCGAGACTTTCAACCGGAGACTCTTTCCGAGACCGCTTTTGAGAAGTCGACCGCCCTAGATGAAGGGATCTTCGCGCCGGCAGCCATAGAATGCCCGCCCCCAACCCCATCGACTGCTTCGGCCGCTTCCTGCATGATCAACCCCAGATTGACTCTGCCCTGGTAGTTGTCCCCGACCCTCGAGGAAATTTTCAGGTCAGTGCCCCGGCTCGAGGCGCTGCCGACGACAACTTTGTCCTTGAACTCCAACGAAGATGTGAGTATGGAGATCACGGGGCCGAGAAGCTTTTCGTCCACCAGTCCCTCTCCGTGCACCAACACGACTCTCCCGTGGGACTCGATCCTTGACGGCTCAGATGAAAGACCATCGAGGGCTTTGTTAATCCCGGTCCTGTACTCGTAGAGGGTCTTCATCGCTGCCTTCAAAGCTTCTGACCTGTCCCCCAGACAGATCGAGATTCCTATCCCCGCGGCGCTCATCCTTCCGCACGCGTTTAGCAGCGTCCCGAACTCCCTTGCGTCTCGTAGGGGGGTGAACGGATCTTCAAACTCGAAAGTGTAGACCTCCCCCACCAAACTCGCGAGCGCCTCGGTCGCCCCCTCGGAAGGGCCAACAGCGCCAGCAAGCACATCAGTCAATTTCATCTTCTCCTCGGGGGTGAGGGACGAAATGGTCCTCCATGTGCTGCCATCCTTCAGCGCAAGCCCTGACTGGTGAAGAGCTGCGAGGACAGAGTCTTTGCTCCCAGTGAGGCCCTTGAGGAAGGGTGCCGATGTCAGGGCGATGGCTTCGTGAATCGGCCTGGTCTCTCGGCCGGTGAACATTAGGTCGGGAGACGCTGCTAGCAGGCCGCCTGCTTGTGCATCTTGAACCGCCGCTTCGTTGAGCCCGGAGAGCGACCTTCCCGGACCAGCGTCCTGCCTGTCGGCGAGGGCCCCAACTACGGCAAGGTGGGAAAGGTCGCTGTTGGATGGGTCAAGTGTCACAGCGAAGAAGTACGCCATGGAGGAAGAGCACGCCTCTTTGCCCCCGTCATATCCGAAGTTCCAGGCGTTCACCACCTGAGCCTTTCCTGCGTCCTCCGCAGGAATCTGATGATGGTCGATGACCAGGAATCTGTCGCCAAATGTTGATTCAAGCTCCCCGATTAGAGTGGACCCGAGGTCCGTGAAGATGTAGAAATCGTATTTTTCTTCCTCGAGTGCCATGATCGTCTTCCGGTCTAGATCGGAGACAGTCCTCAGGGTTACATTTGCCCCTTTCCGCATAAGCGATGCGAAAACGATGGAACCGCTGCAGAGACCGTCCGCGTCAATGTGTGTAACTATGAGAATCCTCTTGCTTCTCTTCAGGGTTTTCGTGATTTCAGTCGCGACGACTCTGTACCTCGTCAGAAGACCGTCGAGGTCGGCCGTGGGCCCACCTTCTCCCGGCTACGCTAGCTGTGCGACCACTGCCGTGTACTTGAAGTCGCCTGGGAGAATGCCTCTCTCTTTGTAATATTTTGAAAGCCTATAGATCTTGGCCTCGACAAGCTCCAGGGAGTGCACGTTCTTCCTGTCGCTCTTGTGCGACTGGAGGTGCTTCTGGACCCTGAGTGCGCGGTCAATCAGATCCTGGAGGTCCTGAGGAAGCTTAGGGGCCGCTTTCCCTTCCGACAGGACTTCGCCTACGGATTTTCCAAGCAACGACTTCACAAGTGGGACGCCGTAGTCGTCGCGGAGGGTCTGACCGATCCTGCTCGGGGTGACGCCTTCCTTAGCTAGCTTGAGGATCGTAGAGCGGGCTTCGTCGGGTGTCGTGGTGACCCATCCGGGATTGGTCTTACTAGGAGGCCTAGTCTGATGAGACTTCCCGTGCCTATGAGAGTGAATCCTAGCCATGCCCCAGCCTTTCATGCGAGTCCTATGCGTTCGGCTGATAAATGTTGCCAGCCATTCAGACTCTATGCCACCCTTGCGTATCTCCCGCGTCTCTCGATGTTGTGAAGTTGCTTCAGGACTTGGCGGAACCGAGCCGCTCCAACGACGGATGAATATCCCTTGTAGAATCCTTCGAGTGCCGCCGAGGCGACGCCCGAGTGCGCCCCCACCACGGTTTCCTTAATCAGCCTGATGTCGACTGCGTGGTCCTCTAGCCTCTCCGAGCGCAAAGAAAGACCAAAGTCGATGAAGACGAGCCCTCCTCCCCTCCTCATAACGTTGGCAGTTGTGAGGTCGCCGTGCATGATGCCCGACGTGTGCAGCTTGGCCACGTCTCTCCCGAACATGAAAAAAACCTCTGCGAGTTCCTCAGACGAAATCCTCCCGATGAAATCTCTTAACCGGTCTCCCTTGACAAACTCCATTACCAGGGTCGCGGATGTTGGGTCGACGTGGTAGAGGGAGGGCGTGTCGACCTCCGCCTTCTTTGCCTGATGAATCATTTCGGCCTCTCGGAGAGTCCTTTGGTGTCTGATGGCCTCATCCAGGATTGCGAGCCTGTACTCCAATGCTTTCCTGACTTTGTAGACGACGTCCAAGCCCTGCCATTCCCCATGCAAGATGTCGGCTTCGGCGCCGCAGTAGATGAGCTTCCCGGACGCGTAATCAGCGTCGCCAGGGGATTTCAACTGTGTCAAGCCTCCACGACTGTCGGACTTTCGAATCATCAACCGGGATCTCAATGCCCTGCTCGTGGGCCAACAACCCCGTCCACGCTATCTGCGCCCCGCAATCCCCGCTGTATTCCACTGGGGCCAGGTGCACTTTGGACGAATGCCTCTTCGCCATGGCCGTCATCATCAACCCGAGTCTCCTGTTGGCGGCCACGCCCCCCACGATAAGGACCTCATTTTTCGAAGTGAATGCTAGGCATCTCTCTGTAACCTCGGTCACCATCGCGAAAGCAGTCTCCTGAATGGAGTACGAAACATCAGAGAAGGATTCGCCCCCGTCGAGGAGGGCCTTCGAAGCCGTGAGGAGACCAGAGAAGGATACGTCGTTGCCCTTCACTGAATAGGGGAGCCTGAGATAGTTGAGCGACTTCGACGAA
>DATGVR010000025.1:0-16098 GCA_035300255.1 Nitrososphaerales archaeon | reverse complement strand
AAATGGAGACGCCGCACTTCTTGTGGCCCGTGTAGTGATACTTACCGTATGACGGATCGACCTCAACCGTGAAGAGGAACCTCGAGGGATTCCTCTGCCTTACAGCGTCAAACAAATCAGTGTAAGTCAGGCGGGTGAGTTCGAACACGTTCGCTTCCCTTCCAAGCCTCCAAGGGTTGGGGGAATGCGCATCTGAATTCGAAACTAGGGCAACACTGTCCAACGAAGAAAGGCGCCAGCACATCGAGGGGTCTGCGCTCAACCCAGTCTCCACAGCGAAGATTTTCCCCACTTTGTCTTGATAGCATTCCTTCAAGGAATCAAACCCTGACTTGCTGCCAAAGACTCCGAACCAGGGCGTCCACGAATGAGCTGGGATGACTACGAATGAGTTTGATAGGCCAGTCAGGACATCAACGAGCTCGGCAGAGTCAATTCCACGAATGATAGGCCTTCCGTCCGAGGAGAGTTTGCCGTATTTGGAAAGGAACTCGTTCGCCTGGACCACGGTGTCGAAGTCACTGGAGTACAGCAGATGATGTACCTTCCTGACTCTCCCGCCCTGCTCGTAGACGGTCGACACCTCTCCCGAAAGCATCCAGGTCATTCCCTTGTACGAAAAAAGCCCGGACCCCTCTATTTGCTCAAGCTTTGCTTTCAGCTCGGCGAACCATTTCGGGTGAGTGAAGTCCCCGGTCCCAAGGAGGTTGAGCCCTTTGACCTTCCCGCCTTCAGCCATGTGCTCGAGGTCCATGTCCTTGCTAGTTGCGATAGCATACTTGGAATGGAGCTGGAGGTCTGCGACGACGCGCATTCGCGGCGGAGCGCCTGCACTGGTTAATTAACGGCAGTTGGCGGTGCCATTTGCGTGGCTAGAAACGGTGCCCCATGCGAGATTAAAACGAGCGTTCTTCGAGAGGTACACACCCGCGGTAGCAAGGGAGCTGCTCGGGTGCCGGCTGGTGAGAATCCTCGATGGGAAAAGGCTAGCAGGCTTGATTGTAGAGACGGAGGCCTATAGAGGCCGAAGGGACCCCGCCAGCCATGCTTTCAGAGGGAGGACCAAAAGGAACGAAGTGATGTTTGGACCCGCCGGACACGCCTACGTTTACTTCACGATGGGGGCGCACTTCTGCCTGAATGTCACTACCGAGCCCAATCTGACGCCTGCGGCCGTCCTCATCAGGGCGATCGAGCCTGTCGACGGGATAGCTGTGATGAAGCGAAACAGGGGATTGGAGGAGCTTCACAGGATTGCGGACGGCCCCGGGAAGTTGACAAGGGCTCTGAAAATCGACAAGAATCTGAATGGCGAGGACTTGGTCCGCTCGTCGAGGCTGTTCATAGAACGAGGAAGCGTGAAAGTGGAAAATGGCACGAGCTCCAGGGTCGGAATAAGTGCTGGGAGGCCGTTCAAGTGGAGGTTCCTTGTCGAAGGCAGCGAGTTCGTTTCAAAAGCGAAGCCGTCATCCTAGCTCCTTAACGGAGCTAGGCGAACAGTTTCACAATGCTGTCTCTCCAGAATGGTACTTCGTCATGTCAGACATAAGAACCGAAAACTTCAGTTTTGAAGGCGGTTTGAATTTGACACAAGGACGGTCGTCTGAAGTCTTGCGTAGGCTCTATTGGACCGAACGATTGAGCATTCGTCAAACAGAAGCGGTAACGCGAATGAGTTATCAGGGAACCAGAAAGCGCTTGCAAAAACTGGGAAGAATTCGGACTAGATCCGAGGGAATGAAAAGAAACATTAGAAGAGAATTTTCAGGCGACAGATTCGAAAGAGCGTACTTGCTCGGACTACGGGCGGGTGACATCAACGCGTGGAAGAAATCTCCCCATACCATCGAGGTACGAGTCAGCACCACGCATCCTGCAATGTCCAGACTCTTCTCAACGGCGTTCAAAGAGTACGGGCATATAATGCAATTCGCTGAGCCCGCTTATCTCTCCGGTCGTTTCAGATGGCAGGTCAAAGCGCATCTTGGCTCTACTTTCGCATTCCTCGTTCGAAAACCGACTTCGACCCCGACCGAAAAGGGGGAATTCTACCGATTTCTAGCTGGCTATTCCGACTCTGAATGCTGTTGGTCTGTATACCCACAGAAGGGCCGGATTAGGGTCTCGTGGGTCGTAGAAACAAACGATAGACACCTGATTACCCAAATCAAACACAGATTGCATTTCGATGGATTTCACCCGCTACTTTACCGAATTGAAGTGAACCGAAGTCAGCTTGGGAAAGACCAAAAGCCAATCCAAGAGAGAAGAGTCAAGTTTAGGCTTGTTCTCGGAAGGGCGGAGGAAGTGTTAGCCCTGGCTGAGATATTAATGCTCTTCTCATCTCATGCCGAGAAGATCTCAAAAATGGCGCTAATTGTTAGCATTCATCGCGGAGATTGGTCAGAGGTTGCTTCGAAATTGAGAAAGCTCCGAAAAAGAACCGAACGCGAAGTGCGGAGATATTCCGAAGAAGCGGAAAGAGCCTATTATACCAGGAGAGTGAACCGCTCGAACGCTGGGGTCGTCGGCTAGTCTGGTCTAGGCTTTCAGCCTTGGGTGCCCTTCAGATTCACTTCTGGCGGGCAAGGTTCGCTGAAGATCCCCGGTTCAAATCCGGGCGACCCCATCACAGATTGATTAGACTGAATCCGTTTTTCACACCGTTTAATCGTTTTGACCTGTCATCAATCCCGTGTTAATTGGGTCTCCCCTCCCCGATGATCAAAGCAATGTGATTTGACCACTAGTCGACCGGCCACTCGAGTATGTCCATCCTGCTCAGAACATACCCTGAGAGCAAGATCACGCCCCCAAAGACGGCGATATAGGGACCTGCCTGTGCCCATACTGCGGAAGAAACGCTTACTCCCTGATAACCAAACCATGTACTCAGTCCGCGTACCACTTGAGTTTGGGCGATGTTCAAGCCCACTATCCAGAATACGCCGCTTAGGATTGACAAGGCTCCTGCCACAACCATGAGTTTCCACCTGAACAATGAGACGACAGCCAAAACGAACCCGACGGGAAAGGAGATAATCGCAAAATAAAGCGGCCCAGGAGCGACCAAAAGCGGCGCCATTACATGCCAGAACCATCCGTCGATGGAGGGATTCGATGGAGGACAGGCGCAGGGTCCGTACAGCTCCCCCAGAGTAGTGCCTATGTCAAACGTCGTATAACTAAACCGAGCAGAGTTCGAACTAAAGGCGAGCCACTCGGACCCAAATGCCAAAAGCAATACGAAGGCGGACACGGCGATAACTACGCGCGTGCTTACCATCTATCATTTCGTTGGTCGCTTTGTATTAAGTGGTTTTCCCATCTTCTCCGACTTAAGATCTGATCGGAATTTGCGAAATCCTCTCCTGTTTCTTGGAAGCGAACTTCTTTTGACTAACAGTGTGCATACCTTGATATACTTTTGACCGCGACGTCTGGCCCGCGTTGCAGGCCGCTCCTCGCAGGGTCAAGACAATCTACAGCGTTATCGCATCTCCGCAGCGACTAGAGATTCTTCGGATCCTGAACATCAAGGGGCCCCTGACTTACAGCGCGCTGAAGACTCTGGCTGGCTTCAAATCGAAGAAGGAGTCGGGGAAGTTCGCGTACCATCTCAGGAAGCTTGTGAAGCAACTCCTCATCCAACTGAACAGGCAGGAGAGGAAGTACACTGTTACGAACCTAGGGAGGCTCGTGCTCAACCTGACCCGGCAGATCGAAGAGCAGTCCCTGGTCGAGAGCGGGAAGCTGTACGTAAGGACGTCCCACCAGACTATGGAGGAGTTCAATGCCAACAAAATCCTGCAATCTCTTGTGAAGGAGGCGGGGATGCCGGTGGAGCTCGCCCAGAAGATAACCAGTGAGACGGAGTCGAGGCTCTACAAGTTCCAGACGCAGTACCTCACGGCCCCGTTGATACGTGAGATAGTCAACGCCTTGCTTGTAGAGCACAGCTTGGAGGAGTACAGACACAAGCTGACCAGGCTCGGCATGCCGATTTTCGACGTAACACAATTACTCGGGAAGGCGGGCGACGACGGAGGCAATGTCGAGTCTCTTATTCACCAGACGGGTAAGCAAGTGTTCGCCGAGTATCTCCTTCTAGAGCAGCTCCCAAGAGATGTAGCGGACGCCCACCTTTCTGGTGACATCCACATCACCAACGCAGGGTCCTGGGGATTGATGCCCGATACAGTCTTCGTGGACCTGCTGTCCGTGAGGAGCGCCGGCCTCAATCCCAGAGGAAGAATTTCCAACATGTCCAAGATTCCGAGCCCGGAGAACGCGGAGCGTGCCCTGGGCATTGTCCTGAACATGGCGTCAATGTTGACTCGGGAGGCAACGGACGAAGTGACCTTCAGGAACTTCCTCCAATACGTTGGCCCCTACTGCAAATCCAGGGGGAAGAGGGAACTTGAATCGTTGTTGCTTCGCTTCTTCGAGACAATCGGCTCCCCGGTCGCGGGTGCCCCGGGACCGGCAATCAGCATCGACCTGAACCCGTACAGGCATGATGACGTCGGAAGGGACGTGATGGACAAAATACTGGACGCAATCCTAGGCGCCTACAGAAGTTACGTCGCGGAGACACCGAGGCCCGAAGTAAGGCTCCTGCTTGCGAAACCCAACAGAGTGGATGAGACGAAAACTCTGAAGGATGCTGCGTCAATCATATTCAGCGGCGGGAGGATAGCGTTCTTCTCCTCTGACCAGAGGAGAAGCTTCCTAGGCCTGAACGCGAACGTTCTCTCGCAGGAGTCCCAAGCCGACAACATCAGCGTCCTGCACGGCCTCAGTCTGAACCTTCCGAGGTTGGCCTACGATTCGAACCAAGACGAGACGTACTTCAGGGCCAAGCTCGCCCTTCTGATTGGAGTTGCATCAGACGCGCTGTCGACGAGAAGGAGGCTTATTGAGCGGACTTTGAAGAGGGGCCTGCTGCCCTCCCTCGCTTCTGGGTCGGACGCCGTTACATCGGACACGATGCCTCTCATAATGAATATGGTCGGGCTCGATGAGACCCTTGCCAGCCTGATCAGGGACCCCACGGCCGCATCAAGGTATGAGCTTGCGATGAAGATCGTGGGGACGGCTAGTCAGGTCGCCGACGACAAGTCGACAAAGATAGACAGGCTTGGTGTGGCGATGCTCGAACTTGACGGGGCTATGAGACTTGCATCTCTTGACAGTGAGAAATACGGTAAGGCGAACCTGCAGCCCCTCCAGAAAGGAGCCTACACACAGGCTCCGCGGCTGGTTCTAGCTGACCTCGAGAACCCAGAGAAGATGGATTACATGTCAAAGCTTTCGGTCGGACTTCAGGGCGGCCTTTCAATGACTCTGGATGGTTCTTCGGAGGAAGTGAGAGGGATCTACAATATGATTCTGAATGCGACACCGAAACTCTCGTACTTCAAAGTGGACCGGACCATTTCTGTCTGCAGGAACTGCGGCACAAAACTTCCACAGAACGCAGCAAGATGTCCAAAATGCAAGTCGGTCGCCATGGCGCAGTATTCGACAGCCGAATAGTACGAACGAACGTCATTAACATCTTGTCAAGAAGAGTTCACAGCGGAACGCTTCATGTTGTTCTTGCTACGATGCTTCTCCCAGCGTGATGGTTAACTATGGATGAGCCAAGGGTGAAATATATATCCCGCGCAATGGGGTCGAGGTTAACGTTATGACGTCAATAGTTGAGCAACCACACGACTCTCCGGATGGCGGAGAACAGACCAAGGGAGAGGTAAAGCTCCCCCCAGAGACTCTTGCGGCGTTCGGAGGAGATGAACTGCGCGCCAGGGTCTTCTATGAGAAGTACGCGCTGAGAGACACCGATGGCAAACAGATGGAGAAGGTGCCCGAGGATATGTGGCGCAGGGTGGCGAGAGAACTCGCCCTGCCTGAGATAGACGATGAGAAGCGCAAGGAATGGGCGTCAAAGTTCTACTGGCTCCTTCAGGACTCTCGCTTCGTCCCGGGAGGCAGGGTACTCTTCGGCGCCGGGCAGTCGAGGAAGTCTACGCTCCTGAACTGCTACTTCTTCAAGATAAAGGAGGATTCCATCGAAGCGATATTCGAGTGGTGCAAGGAAGCCGCGCGGACATACAGCTACGGCGGAGGAGTCGGGACAGACATCTCGATCCTCAGGCCTAGAGGGGCCCCCGTCAACAACTCGGCGATATACAGCTCAGGGTCAGTGTCCTTCATGGAACTCCTGTCCACGACGACCGGGACCATAGGCCAGGCTGGAAGAAGGGGGGCGCTGATGATCACCATCAGGGTGGACCACCCGGACATCATGGATTTCGTCAGCGTGAAGAAGGACCTGAGGAAGGTCAACTACGCCAACATCTCCGTGAAGATCTCGGACGACTTCATGAGGGCTGTGGAGACCGATGGCGACTTCCAACTTCACTTCAAGAACGACAAGGTCGAAGTGAACAGGACGGTTAGAGCCAAGGACGTGTGGAAGTCCTTGATCAAGGGTGCATGGCAGTCGGCTGAGCCTGGGGTCCTCTTCTGGGACACGATCAAGCGAGATTCGACGACAGAGTACAATGGGATGGAGGTCCAGGGGGTCAATCCGTGCAGCGAGCAGACTCTCGAGAGCTACGGGTGTTGCTGCCTAGGGTCTGTCAACCTGAGCGTCTTCGTGAAAGACCCGTTCACAGAGAGAGCGAGCATCGACTGGGACTCCCTCACCAGGGCGACCCAGTACGGGGTCCGTTTCCTCGACAACGTCCTCGACTACAACGCCGAGAGGCACCCGCTCCCCCAGCAGAAGGACGCGTCCCTGTGGAGCAGAAGGATAGGAGTAGGAATCACGGGCCTCGGGGACATGCTGATCAAGCTGGGCCTGAAGTACGACGAGGACTCGACGATAGGGTTCGTAGACCATCTCTTTGAGAGAATCAAGAATTTGATCTACGACTACTCGACGGACCTGGCGAAGGAGAAAGGGAGTTTCCCCGCCTTCGACGCGGAGAAGCATCTCGCGCAGCCTTTCATCGCCAGGCTGGACGAGAAAGTGAAGGAGAAGATCAGGGCCCAGGGTATCCGGAACGCGGCCATAACCACCATCCCTCCGGTAGGGTCGGGGTCGATACTGGCAGGGACCAGCAGCGGGGTCGAACCGGTCTTCGCCCTGGTCTACAAGAGACGGAGCAAGTCGCTCAGCGAGGGGGAGTTCAAGGTCTTCCACCCGCTGGTGAAGGAGTACATGGCGGCCACCGGGGCCAGGGACGAAGGAAAGCTCCCGAACTACTTCGTCACCTCCCACCAGATCAAGCCGGAAATGCGGGTGAAGATGCAGGCCACGATACAGAAGCACATAGACACAGCGATATCCAGCACAGTCAACCTTCCCGAGGAGATAAGCCCAGAAGAGGTCGAAGGGATCTACCTCCTGGCCTGGAGGATGGGGTGCAAGGGCATCACGGTCTACAGAGAAGGGAGCAGGGAAGGCATACTGGAGACAGAGAAGGTAGCAAAGAAGGCCGATGCTCCCAAGGCGAGCTTCGGCAGGCCGAGGCTGATGGAGGGGAAGACCCTCAAGCTCAGGCTGCCACAGGGCGGCTTGTACCTCACGGCGAACCTGGTTAACGGGGAGCTGAAGGAGGTCTTCGTGACACTGGGCAAGTCGGGAGGGGACGAAAAGGCCGACGCGGAGGCCCTGGGTAGGCTGATCAGCCTCTACCTGCAGCACGGCGGGGACATCCAGAGCGTCATCAGCACTCTCAAGGGGATCAAAGGGAAGTATGTCTCCTGGGACGAGGGGACGCAGCTTCAATCGATTCCCGACGCAGTGGCGAAGGCCCTGGAGCTCCTGACCCTCAACCATGTAGTCAAGGAGTCCGGGTTCCCAACAGAGGCCAAGGCGACCTCCCAGGGAGCGACGTGCCCCGACTGCCATGAGAACACACTGATCTTCGAAAACGGCTGCTACCACTGCGGCTCGTGCGGATACAGTAAGTGCGAGTAAAGTTCTGAAAGTCGGAGGCCTGAGCCTCCGACAATGATTTTTACTCTTACTAGTGGAGACAAGGAACGCTTGAGCAGAAAAGGAAGACGAGCGCTGCTCGTCGTGGTGCTCGCGACAGCCCTCGTGATGACTCCCCTCGTACTGGGTGGTGTTTTCCTCGGATTCTACTTGGGCGGGGCCGTGGGTTATTCCCCAAGCGTACTCGCCATCGCATTCTCGACGGTTGGGTTCGTTGCTGGGATGGCGATCATATTCAGAATCATCAAAATGGTAGTGGCCAGGACCGACGGCCCTACTGGGTGATTTTCCTAAGCGCTGTGGCCTTCGACTTCTCGACCCTGGACTTCAGCTCTTCCGCAGCTTTGTCGTAGGCCTCCTCCACTCGTTTGGCAGCTGACTTGAACGGCTCATCGACAAGCTCTTCGCTCATTGGGCTGCCTTCTTCTCCAGCACCTTCTTTACGTGCTTGAGCCTTGAGAACTCTTCCCTCTCCCTTTCTTCGAGGGTCGCCTGGATGAATCGGATTGAACCCTCGTAGCGGGGTATGATCATGTATTCGAGGGCGTTGAGGAGACGCTGGGTCTTCTCCAATTCCTTTGCCAGCCGGAATATCGCGTTCTCGAACTCGGCCGCCTTGAAAATCGAAGGGAGGACCTTCCTCATCTGCCTGGAAGCCCTGTCGACGGCGACGTTGGTATCGGCGAAGCCGTAGGTCATGCCGACCTCCTTCTCAGATAGCTTGATGGAAGGGATGTCGACGTCGACGATCCTGCGTACGCTGACGTCCGCCTCCACCATCGGCGGAGTGTTCGCCGCTATCCCCTCTAGTCTGAGCGGACCAAGTTTGAGATAGGCATCGTAGAGGGCGAGGTAAGCGTCGGAAAGCGGCTGTGATATCTCGTCCCTTGCCACAGTGGCCTGCTCGATCATCTCGTCCAGGCGTTTCAGGAGGACGTCCCTCTTGTCGTCGAGGACCTTCTTGACCCTGACTGCCGTCTGGAGCCGCCTCCTCGTGCCGATGAGTTCTATCTTCGTCGGGAGGACGTTGCCGCCAGAGGCTACGGACATTCCTACGCGGTCGACTTCCCTTTCACGTAATGTTGCTTGATGAACTCTTCCTTGATGTTGGTGAGCTCGCCCTCAGGGAGGACAGAGAGCGTGTCCCAGGCGATTCTGAGGGTGTCCTCGAAGGTCCTGTTCTCGTCGTACCCTTGGTTGAGAAACTTCTGCTCGAACTCGTCCCCGAACTGGAGATACCTGAGGTCGGAGCCAGTCAGGCCGGACTTGCCTACGATTTCGGCGAGTGCCCTGAGCTCCACCGCCCTCGCGTAGGCGTTGTAGAGTTGGTTTCCGACCTGGTGGTGGTCGGGGCGAGCTTTCCCCTGCTTGATGACGTAGCCGAGTGCGGGGCCCATCAGCCTGCTAAGGCTCGAAAGGACGTAGACCGGCGGGTAGATCCCTTTCCTGAAGAGCTCCCTGCCGAGGAAGATCTGGCCTTCGGTGATGTACCCCGTGAGGTCGGGGATCGGGTGAGTTACGTCGTCGCTGGGCATGGAGAGTATGGGCATTTGCGTGATGCTCCCCTTCCTCCCCTTGATCCTCCCGGCCCTCTCGTAGTTGGTGGCCAAGTCGGTGTAGAGGTAGCCGGGGAACCCCTTCCTCCCTGGGACCTCCTCTCTTGCGGCGGAAATCTCTCTTAGTGCCTCTGCGTAGTTCGTTATGTCCGTGATGATCACGAGCACGTGCATTCCCAGCTCGAAGGCCAGATACTCGGCTGCGGTGAGCGCAACCCTCGGCGTGATTATCCTCTCGATGGCTTGGTCATCGGCCAGGTTCAAGTACAGGATGCTTCGCCTGATGGCGCCGGACTCTGCAAGAGTACGTTGGAAGAACGAGGCATCGCTGTGGGAGACGCCGACCGCGGCGAAGACAACGGCGAACTCCTCGCCTTCGCCCACTACGGTGGCCTGCCTTGCGATCTGAGCTGCGAGCATGTTGTGAGGCATTCCCGCCCCAGAGAAGATTGGGAGCTTTTGGCCCCTGACGAGGGTGAGCATTCCGTCTATTACAGAGACGCCGGTCTGGATGAGGTCAGTCGGATACTCGCGCCGTTCGGGATTGATTGGAGCCCCGTTGACGTCAAGGAAGGCCTTGGCCACAGGTTCTGGTAGTCCATCCTGGGGCCTGCCCAGCCCGTCGAAGACCCTGCCTAGAAGCTGGTCCGACACAGGGAGCTCCATGGTCTTGCCAAGGAATCGGGCCTTCGTACCGCTGATCGAGAGCCCCGAAGTTCCCTCGAATACTTGGACGACCGCCTTGCCGAACCCTGTCTCGAGGACACGGGCGAGCCTGCGGTTTCCTGTATTGTCATCTATCTCGACGAGTTCGTCGAAGGCGGCCCTCTCGACCCCGTCCACCACGAGAAGGGGTCCCCTGATCTCTGCGACCTTACTATACTCCAGACCCGACGAGGATTTGCTCAAGCTGTCCGGACCTCCTGGACGTTCGAGATTGAAGAGAATTCGTCGAGCATCTGTTTCGACAGGGCTTCGAGTTTGCCCAGGTCTTCGCTTTTGATGGCGAACTTGGCCCTTAGCATCGGGGCGATGATTTGCATGCCTCTGATCTTGGTCAGAGAAACGCCGTTCCTCACGGCCCTCAGAGCTTCCTGGTGGAACTGGACGAACATCTTCATCATGACAAACTGCTTCTGTGGGCTGCAATAGGCGTCGGTGTCGTCGTAGGCGTTCTGCTGGAGGAAACCTATCTGTATCATCCTGGCGACGTCGAGGATGAGTTTCTCCTCGTCTGGGAGGGCCTCGGGACCGAGGAGCCTGACGATTTCCTTGAGAGCGTCCTCGCGCTGCAATATGCTATAGGCCTCTGCCCTGATGGCGAGCCAGTCCTTGTCGACTCTCTCGCCCCACCACTTGCTGACCGACTCGATGTAGCCTGAGTAGGAACTCATCCAGTTTATGGAAGGATAATGACGGGAGTAGGCGAGCCTCGCGTCGAGGGCCCAGAAGTTCTTCACGAAGCGGATGGTCTGCGACGTGACTGGCTCGGTAAAGTCTCCGCCCGCTGGGGAGACGGCGCCTATGAGAGTAATGGAACCCGTCCTTTCGGGCGTCCCGAGGACATCCACCCTCCCTGCCCTTTCGTAGAACTCCGCCAGCCTTGAGGCGAGGTACGATGGATAGCCTTCCTCGGCGGGCATCTCCTCGAGTCTCCCGCTGATCTCGCGTAGTGCCTCGGCCCATCTGCTGGTCGAATCCGCGACGAGGACCGTGTCGTAGCCCATGTCCCTGTAGTACTCAGCCATCGTCACTCCAGTGTAGATGCTAGCCTCCCTCGCCGCAACCGGCATGTTGCTGACGTTGGCTATGAGTATCGTTCTCTCCATGAGCGGCCTGCCGCTCTGAGGGTCTATCAGTTCGGGGAACTCCACCAGGACCTCGGTCATCTCGTTGCCTCGCTCACCGCAGCCTATGTGGAAGACGACTTTCGCATCGGCGTATTTTGCCACTGAGTGTAAGGTGACGGTCTTGCCCGTTCCGAACGCACCCGGTATCGCGCCCGTTCCTCCCTTGGACATCGGGAAAAGAGTGTCGAGCACGCGCTGTCCCGTCAAAAGAGGAATCTCAGGGTCAAGCCTTTCACGAATCGGCCTCGGCCTCCGCACCGGCCATCTGTGGTAGAGCATCAGCTCGTGGTCTTTGCCAGACTTGTCAGCCGCCGTGACAACGGTCTCGTCTATCTTGTATTTCCCCGTCTTGACGACATCCTTCACTTTGGCTTTCGGCGTGGACGGTGGTGCCAGTATCCTGTGGTCGATAAGCGGCGTCTCCTGTACCGTACCCAGGATGCTACCGCCTTCTATTTCGTCTCCCTTCTTGACCGAGGGTACGAACTCCCATTCCTTGTCGAATGGGATTGAGTCAGCGGTGACCCCCCTTGTGATGAACGACCCTGCTTTCTTCGCAATCAGGTCAAGTGGCCTTTGGAGGCCATCATAGATCGTCCCTATCATTCCGGGCCCGAGCGTTGTTGAAAGCGGCTGCCCCGTGCCAAGGACCGGCTCCCCCGGGCGGAGTCCACTGGTGGATTCGTAGACCTGGACGAAGGCGATATCGCCTGTGAGTTTGATGACTTCTCCGACAAGCTTCTCCTCCCCAACCTGAGTAACCTCGTACATCTGTGCCGCGGCCATGCCGGAGGCCTTCACCGCGGGCCCTGAAATCCACTCGATCTTTCCTTTGACCGGCAAGACAGAACCTGCTCGACCGTCAAATTTGTGGGGCTTATAACGTTTAGAATGATTTAGATGATTTTGGACGTCGGCTTTCAGGCGCCGGCGAGGATTCCTGCCACGTCCTTCCTCAACGTCGGCTTCATTCGCTCGAGCCTCGCTTCGAAGGTGTTGTCGAATCTTATCGATCCATCTAATGTGGTCAGGACGACCCCGCCCATGGTCTCGACTGGCATCTCATCCATCGCGAGTTTCGTCGGTCCCCCTTCGAGCTTCTTGATTGCCGACGCGACCGCCTTCTTGTCCTTGGAAGAGCACTGGACCTTCGCCTTCTGGCCGATAACTCCGACTCCCTCCCTGATGAGGCCCGCAATTGATTTTTCGTAGGATGGCCCTGAGGCGTCTGAAATCTCCTTCGTTGCGAGGTCGAACACTTCGTTGACCGCCTTTTCTAGGGACTTCAGCTGCGAGTTGCGGGCAGCGAGTTCCGCGGCTCCGATTATTTGTCTCCTGGTGGATTCGGCCTGCTTGACGCTTGTTTCCAGAATCTTGGACACAGCCTCGGTGGCCTCCTTTCGGGCCGACTCGATTCTCGTCAGCGCATCCCTCCGTCCTGCTTCAAGGTCGGCCATCACCTCGGTTTCGAACTCACCGGAGACCTTCTCCAGAGTATCCGACGCTGCTTTGCTCATTTCATCAAACTCCTAGAATCGCCCTCAGCATCGCCCTGTACTCCACCTTCTCCTTCTTGCTCCCGGGCCCTGGGACTTCGTAGATCAGAGGGATCGCCTTCTTGGAGCGGATCGCGGTAAGTTGGTCGGCTATGGGTTTGGACACCTCGTCGCTCACCATGATGAGCCCCACTGAAGGGTCCTTGGAGAGTGCCACGATCTTCTCCAGGGCGGCCGGAGAATTGGACACGTACTCCCCACTGACGCCCGAAAGGACGAAACCTGTGACGAACGCTTTTCCGCCGACGGCCACTACCTTCACTCGGCCTCACCCAAGAGCCTAGAGGCAACCAGCTCTGCCGCCTTTGACTTGTGCTTCGAGATTGAAACTTCAAACGCCTTCAGGTCTGATTCGCCTTTGTTCCGTATTATTGCAGCCTCGGCTTCGGCATCTTCCCTGGCCTTGGAGACCGTCTTGGACGCGATGTCCTGCGCCTTCGCGATGGCAGACGCCTTGGCGGCCTCCGCCCAGGCTGCCGCGTCCTTCATCGTCTTCTTCCTAGTCTCGGAGACTTCAACCTTTGCAGCGTCGAGTTCTGATTCGAATTCGACGAGGGCCTTGACTGTCTCTTCAATCGCAGAACTCATGTAAGGTGTTTTTCGTCTGCCTCGGATTTATGTAATTAAACGTATACTCAAGCGAAAAGGCCGAATCCTCTAGAGCGGATCCAAGATAGATGCCGTCAGCGCCCGGGCGTAACGGATAAATTTGGGACTCTCGTCAGTTTGCATGTTGGGAAAGCTCAGCAGGGTCGCTAGAGCTTCAATATCCGCAGCTGTCTCAATATTGGTCATACTTTTCATCTATGGATACCTCAAGCCCATCGGGCTGGATCCGCAGGCAATTTTGGGTTTTGACATGACTTCTCTCACTCAAACATATGGTGCCGGCAGTCCCTTTGCCGCGTTGGTTCCAGGTGGAGCAACAGGCTTTGTCCTCTATGAAGTTCTCAGCAGGGTGGGGCGTTCTGCAAGCAGCGTGATGTCAGCGGCGACCATGCCCTCGCCGGACGAGATGATGAGCAAAATGAACTTTCCAGGGATGATGAGCATGATGGGAGGGATGGGTGGAATGGGAGCTCAGGCCAGCATACCCGCGACTCTTCCTTCTGACATCTCACGCTCGCAATTCATCGTTCTCCGGTTCTACAGACAGGGCATGAAAAGCTCGAATGATATCGGCAGAGCGCTCTCTATGGACAAAGATGCCATCGAATCCGAGACCTCGTCGTTGACCTCCAACGGTTACCTGACCAAGGATCGCAAGCTCACGACCAAGGCCCTGGAAGTTCTGGGCGCCTAGTCAATCGGCGCAGACCAATCATCTTGCTCGTGCTAGGATGTTAGTTTCAGGATTGCCCTGGCGACCTCGCCGTCCGACTCCTCCAGGGCGGCCATCGCCCTCTCCCTCGAGACGCCTGTCTGCTGCTGGACGAGCAGGATGTCCTCGTCGCTGAAGGTCTTCTTCTCGACCTCGACCTCTTCCACATCCCCTGCCACCTGGAAGACCCTGTTCCCCTGGGCGTTTACCTCCGAGACGGAAGCGTTGGTGATGTGAAGCTCTTTGTCCGGGGTCTTGATGACCACCTCTTGGACGTTCGGTATCTCCTTCATGTCGATTCCCAGGCGGTCCATCATCCTCCTGGCGTTCCTGTTGTCCATCTTCATTTTCTGAGACCTGTTCTTACCTTCACGGCGACCCCGGTCTTAAATTCTCGCATGAACGCCCCATTCAGGACTGCCATCCCCACGCCGACGACCTTCCCCCTCCCGTCGATGACCGCAACCTCGCTCTTCGGATAGACGTTCTTCCCCGCCCGTACCACGAACTTGCAGAATACTGACTTGTTTCCTCTGACGAACTCTACGACGTCGTCGGAGATCTGTACGCAGTTTTCCCTGAACTTCGGGCTCCTCGAAAGAGTCGAGGCACCGTATATGGACAGGGCCATGGCCCCATTGGGTTTGACCGTTGCGAAGAGCTTTTCGTCATGAAAGATGAGTTTGACTCGGCCTGACCGACGCGAGTATCGAAGTTGGAAGCCCTTCTTCGGCAGGGCCCTGCTTACTCCCTTTCCGAAAAGGTAATCGACCATGATTGAAATGCGCCTGAAGTCTCCGGGAGAAGACAAATCTGGGGCGGCGCGGGGAAGTTCGATAAAAGGTATGGCCAGACTCGGTCTGGCTATGCGAAAACGGCGCTGAGGACCATGAACACCAAGGCGAGCAGAAGAATGACTGCGACGGCAATCGCTCCCTGGTTCCCCCTCTTGAGGTACCGAGCGAGTTCCGGAGGTGGAGGCCCAGCCTGTGGGTTGCTCATGATCTGGTGGGCGACTTTGTCTGCCCCGCGGAAGCTCGGGATGGCTACCAGCAAGGCGATGAGGTAGGCGAGCAGCCCCAACGAGAATCCTACCTCGATGTATCTCGGCCAAACAGAATAATCGGTCCCGAACGCGGCGATGAGCAGGGCCAGGCCGAAGATTATCGTCGAAGTCGCGGTCCCCGCGAAATACCTGATTTGCCTAGGGCCGACCTTGGTAAGGAATTCGAGCGAGGCGGCGGGCGTGAACTTCCGGACCGAAGGCCCGATCACGGACAAAAAGAACACGACCGCTCCCATCCAGCCGATTGCGGATGCTATGTGAAGAATTGTCAGGACCGCTATTACCGTCGGGTCCGCCATCACTGTCATGGTCCCCGCCCTAGCTAGATAAGAGTGCTCGCGCGCAGCGTTCGAACGGCCCTCTGAATCGTTCATCTAGTGGCCGGCGCGGGGACGATGAGGGTCGTACAGACTGGCAACGATTCGAGTGCTGAGGGTCGGGCAGAGATACGTCAGGGACGACAGGACACTCACACATCTCTGCCTTGTTTCCAGGGCTTTGGGGGCGGAGTCGATTTACCTTCAGGACGCCGAGAAGGACGTCACCGGGACCCTCGAGGAGGTGAACAGAACATGGGGTGGGGATTTCAAAGCGGTCCTGGGGACGCCGTGGAGGAAGGTGATTCAAGAAGCGAGGAAAGACGGATGGAAGATCGTGCACCTAACAATGTACGGCTTGCCGATTCAGGAGGTAACAGATGACCTGCGCAGTCTGGAGAAAATCCTCCTAGTAGTGGGT
>DATGVR010000024.1:0-20038 GCA_035300255.1 Nitrososphaerales archaeon | reverse complement strand
CGGCAGAATCGAGAAACTATTCTTCCCGGGCGGGGCCGGAGTCAGGATCGACACTGCCCTCTACCCCGGCTACGAGGTCCCCGAGTACTACGACTCGCTCCTCGCGAAGCTGATAGTCCGCGGGAAGGACCTCGAAGAGGTCAGGAAGAGGATGGTCATCGCACTTGACGAGTTCGAAATCGAGGGGGTGAAGACGACGATTCCCCTTCAGAGGTTCATCCTCCGCCACGAAGAGTTCTCCAGGTGGAACCTGGACGTCCTGTTCATGCAGAGGAACAGGGTCATTGAGTCGCTTGCAGAGAAGCTTTCGGGCGAAAGAGCCTTGCTCGCAGAACGAGGAGCGGCAATCGCCGCGGCTATCATGGAATCGGGATGGACGACACAGGCACAGCGGACTTCTTCCACAAAGATCGTAAGACAGTCTGCCCGCAAGGAGGCGCGCTTCTCTGACACAGTATAGGCTCCAAGGGCCCGACGGATTATTCGTGGTCGAGGCAAACCGCGACGGCGACGGGTTCCGGGTGACCGTGGGGAAAAACACCTACTTTCTGAAGCTCAAGAAAGGCGCAGAACCGAACGAAATCGTGGCCGAAGTGTCGGACAAACCAGTCAGCGTCACCCTGCTGCAGGCCAACAGCCAGAGGGTCGAGATTTCTCTAAACGGGGAGCGCTTCTCTTTCCAGCGCCCTGCTGCCGCGATATTGCCGTCCCAGTCAGGGGCGCCAGTGGCGTCCGCCCAGAAGGGGGTTGTCGTCGCGCCCATGCCAGGGCGGGTCATCGGGACCTTGGTCAAGGTAGGTGAAAAGGTCCGTGTAGGCGACCCTCTGGTGGTAATCGAGTCGATGAAGATGGAAATCGCAGTCAGATCGGACCGCGCCGGCGAGGTCGCAGAGGCATTGGTACGCGACGGGGCAACTGTGAAACGCGGTCAGGCCCTCGTCAAACTCAAAGGCTAGAGTGCTTTCTTCACAGCATCCAAGTCAGGGAATTTCCCTGGGTCCTCTGCCACCCACTTGTACAGCACCTTGGCCGAGTCGTCAACCACGAATATCGACCTGTTCGCGCAGACGTAACCTTCTACACCTCCGAGATTCTTCCACACCACGCCATATTTCTGGACCACTTCACGGGTGAAATCACAGAGCAAGGGGAAGGTCAAGCTGTGCTTCTCAGCGAACTCCTTCTGGGCGAAGGGGGCGTCCACTGAAATCCCCACCACCATCCCGTTGAGCTTCTCGAGCTCCCCGTACATGTCCCTGAACGCGCACATCTCCTTGGTGCACACGCCTGTGAACGCGCCCGGGTAAAAGGCCAGAATGGTCCTGTGTCCCTTGACCAGGAACTCAGACAAATGGCGGAGTTTCCTGTCGTAGTCGTACAGCGCGAAATCGGGAGCCCTTTCTCCGACCTCTGTCATAATTCGACGTCGGGAACTTTGATGTATTAACTCTGCGGACGAACACGGGTCCTAAGATACCCATCGACTCTCTTCTGGAGGTCTGCGTTCACTTCAGGAATTGGCCTCCCGCCGTCTATCCTTACGATGCCATACTTCGTTTCCATCACCTTGAACTCCTTGGCTATGCCTCTCTGGTAGAGCACGAAGGACTCGAAGAGGTCGTCTGCCAGCCCCATGTCCGCACCCGATTCGTAGTAGTCCAGCGAGCCGTACTTTTGGAAGACCCGGTGAAACAGCTCTTCCGGGGGGACGTCGAGGTAGAAAACGAGGTCGGGCTTGACTGCGAACCCGAACAAATCGTGGGACCAGGCCCTGCTTATGCCTCTGACGCTGCTCCTGGCCATCAGGGTGTAGATGTAGCGGTCAGCTAGGACCACGTACCCTGCGTGTAGGGCAGGGATTATCTTGTGTTCAAGCTGGTCGCCGAAATCGGCGGCGTAGAAGAGGGCCAGTGTCTTTTTGCCCAGCGGGAGCTTGTGCTTCGCTTCGAGGATCCCAGCCCCAATCAACTCAGAGCGTTTGAGCCCCGTAGTGATGACGGCGTGGCCCGCGGCCTCCAGACGACTGATGATAAGGTCGATTTGGGTGCTCCTCCCTGAACCGTCAGGGCCCTCGACCACGATGAGGCTCCCCTTCGATTCGAGCCTCTTCAGATACGAAACCCCTTCGCCAAAAAACTTCAGGGGACGGGCTGCCAGCTGCTGGGTTATTCGACCTCACCCTCCCGTCTCTCGAATTCGAGGACCGCTGGCACCTTCGAGGGAGGGAGGAGCTTCGTGACGTGGTGCCGCATCTGGCTCTGTTGCTCCTCGATGTCAAGGGCCCCGTCGATGATGACGAACTTGTCCCGCTGGACCATCGACTCGTACTGATCGACTATTCTTGTCTGGAAGATTCTGTAGCTTTCATATTCATCGTTGCTCAGATTAAGGTCCATCCCCGCTTCGTAGTACTTCAGCTTGGGACGCCCTTCGAGTATCCTGTCCATCGCCACAGCGGGCGGGATTCGGAAGTAGAACGCGACGTCTGGGACGACCGCGAACGAGTACACCTTCCTGACCCAAGGAGGAGAGCAGCCTCTGACGACGTCTCGAGCGAAGGCGGTGTACACGTATCTGTCTGCAAGTACGAAGTAGCCTGCCTCAAGCAGGGGAAAGATGTTCCTCTCGTACCTGTCGGCGAAGTCTGTGGCGTGGAGGAGGCTGAAGGTGGTCGGAGTGAGGAGGGCCTTCTTCTTCCCCTTGGAAGTAATCTCCTTGACGACGTCCGAAGAGTTCCATTCCGTAAAGAAGACGTAGAGACCCAGGCTGCGCAGCCATTTGTCGAGAAGATGGAGCTGTGTCGATTTGCCAGAACCGTCTATCCCCTCGACGACGATGAGCTTGCCTGGATAGCCCGTTTGGCCTACTTCCGGTCGCAAGCTACTTCTGGCCAACTTCGCTTCCTACCTTCACGAGACCCACGTGGCGCTCCCTTTCCCTGGCGCTCACGAATATCGTGACAGGCTTCTTAATTGTGGAGGCGAATGCAAGGGCTGCCATCCTCGCGAGTTCGAGCGGGAATGGTCCCTTGCTCGCTATGATGCTAATTCGCAACCCTCCCGAATAGGCCACCCTGTACTGCGCCCTCGAGCGGTCTAGGATCTCTATCAATTTCAGGCAGGCGCCCAGTTTCTTTATCAGTTTGGCGTCGTGCGATAGCACCCCGTCATACCTTCTCATGAGCCAGTTTGCTGTCCGGGACCTTCTCGCCTTCACCACGGAGACTGCCATCAACAACTGGTCTCTATGGCTCATCGGGAGGTCTTCGCTCATCAGGATCCCGAACACGGCGTCTGCATCAGATTCAAAGCAGTCCGGAGCCCGCGCCCTCCTGACACCGGTCTGTACAATCCCCTTCTCGCGTTCATCGAACAGGCCGTTCCGGACGAGACACTCCAACAGTTCAGCACAATCGGCGAGGCCGGCTGGTTGGTGGGGACGCGAAAGCAAGCGCTCGACGTCCTCGCTCCGGTGATCCCCGTTCCTAGATCGGACTCCCCCCTCAAGAAATTCCACGAGAATGCCGTCCCTTAGGCCGTGGGTGCTCACCGTAAGTCGTTTGAAACCTAAACGCTTCATCAAAGTCCGCACCACTAGCGCTCCAGCAGCGATGGTCTCCGACCTCCCCTCTCCGATCGCATCGACCCTGTCCAATTCCCCTACCTTCAGTTTGAAGAATTCCCGGCTCATCTGTTGCACTGAATCAAATTCGACAGCATAGTTGTGGACCTTGTCGAACGGGTACTCGGTTATGTCCTGGTCGTACCTTGCCATGGCTCTGACGGTCCCACCCGTCCCCACCAGAACCGTTTCATTATCGAGGCGGAGTTCGCGCCTCGACGGCAGGAATTGTTCCACGTGTTTCTCCATCTTCGCCCTGTCCTTTCGCGAGAACGTCCCGTTCTTCCCGGCATACATCGAGGTCAGTTTCAGGACCCCGAGTGGGAGAGACAAAATCCTGCGGACTCTCGACTTCTCCGCGTAGGTAAGTTCCAGGCTCCCTCCTCCCAGGTCGAAGAAGAGAGCGTTTGAGGCATCCGTTGACCTCGCGGCCCCGACCAGACCGTAGAGGGCCTCCTCGTTCCCTGATAGCACCCTCATCTTCAGCCCTGTTACCTCCTGCACCCGCTTCAGAAACTCCTCTCTGTTCGCAGCCTCGCGGACTGGGCTGGTGCCAATCGACAACACATGGTCGACCGATTCCAGGGATGCGGTCTCACGACAAAGCCTCAGGGCGTCGATTGTCCTTGAAATGGGCTCGTTTCCAAGATACCCCGTCCGCTCGAGGCCTTCTCCCAGCTTCGCCATCACCCCCAGCTGCCCGTAGGACTTCGCCGACCCGTCGGGCTCCACCTTGTACTTCACCATCTTCAGAGAATTGAACCCGACGTCAATCACAGCCACTTTCATTTTTGGCCGGTGCATCTCCGTCGATTCATTAAGACTTTCATCCGGAAGCGCCGGTCACGCCATCTTCCTAATCTGCTTCGGTGTCAGGAGCCAGCGGAGCTCACCGCTTATTCTGGGGCTGAACCCGGCCACCGACAGCCGCGCCATGCCTCCTTTTTTCAGGGCAATCCTGAAGCCAGACGACTCTCCGTTTCCCTTTCCTGCGATTTCGCTGATGGCAGCGGTCAGGTACGGCTCGTGACCAACGCACATCACAATAGAACCTGGTCTGAGCTTGGCAAGCCGCCTGTACAGAGCCTCCCTGTCGCCTTCAGGGGAGAGCTCAGCCCACTCTTCGACGCCCGACTTCCTCTTCAGGGCCTTGTTCACTAAGGATGCAGTGTCCTTCGCTCTTTTCACGGGGCTGGTTGCGATGACGTCAAACTCGTATTCCATTTCTGCCATCGCCTCGCCGATTTCCTCTATCTCCTCCTTCCCGGCCGCTGTCAGCGCCCGTTCCAAATCTCTCGAAGCCACGGGGACCCTCTGACCCGCCTCACCGTGCCTTAGGAGGTAGATCTCCATCGACTCACCGCCTTCCGACGAGGTATGAGAGCTCACACATGAACGTTCCTCTTTCAGGCGTCAGTATTTCACTAGGGCCCACGAAATATGTTGTGGCCTACTGATTGTATATAGCCTCACTCGGCCAATCCCAGGCACCAATCGGCTTTTCTGTCGGTCGGACAGGCCATCCTCGAATGAGCCGACTGCGGGTCAACTCAAGTTCGTTCGAAGAGCGGTACGGAGAAAAGTCGAAGGCGCTGTTGGAGCTTGCCCGAACCCTCCCCGAACGCCCATCCCCGGCCGCAATACACGACCTGCGGGTCACAGCCCGTCGGATCCAAGTTATGTTCAGGCTGCTGCCTATGCAGGCCCGCTCTTCCGAGAGCGCCATGATGTTCGCCCTGGTTTTGAAATCGATTCTGAAGACGACGTCGCAGCTCCGCGACCTCGACACATTGATGCAGACTGTCGAGCCCTACCGCTCGGAGCTCCCCCTCGAGTTCTTCCTCAGTTTGGAGAATGAAAGGAGCGACTCAGCAGCACGTGCCAAGGCTGCGATGGAGGTGCTGACTGACGCCCCACTATCTGACCTAGACACATCGGAAATACGCGGCAAACGACTCTCCAGGAGATTACGGAAGCGCGTCCGCAAGCATGGTCGAAGAGCGGCTGAACTGCTGGGAGATGTGCTCGGGGACGAATCAAAGGTCAAGGACGTGCATGCGCTACGCATCGAGGTCAAGAAACTCAGATACCTTTTGGAGCTTGAGAGGAAGAGTCCGCCGGAACTCCCGGTCATGGCAAAATGGCAGGATTCTCTCGGCGCAATCCACGACCTGGACGTGGCGATGGACTACATTCAACGCAACCGCCTGGACTTCACCAGGGACAGCGTGATTCGCGAGCTCCGCGGAAGGCGCCATTCAAGTTATGTGAAGTTCGTCTCCGAATTCGGAATCGATTCCACTGCCGCACTCGGGAGCAGCAAGGTCCTGGCGTCAGGGCTGCCTTCTCGACCTCTCTGATTCCCTACTCCGGTCTCCCGCCTCTCAAGTGGCCAATTGTCAAGCGGTTTGAATGACAGTTCTTCCATCGTACAAAAACGCTGTTTGATATCGCCTTGACCTGGTTCGTTTCAGCGATGAAGCGTGAGAGGATGACGATCTCTGCAGAACAGGGGAACCTCCGCGCCCACTGAGAGTGCCAACCCAACATGCAACAAGAAATTCAGACCCGTCAATCCAGGCGGAGGACCAAGGGAAGAAGGACCAGGCGGGCCCTCAGGCAGTCGCTCATTTTGTCCGCAGCCCTCTTCCTCACCGTTTCGACCGCTTTCTCTTTTCCAACGCTCGCGAACGGATACGCCGACTCGTTGTTCGGGTATGTGACGATCCTCAACAGCCCAAGCCTCGTTTCTGCTCTGCGAGCTGCCCAATCGAGCGGCGTGGTCATGGCAGTCCACGGTTGGAGGCACGAAAATTTTTCCCAACTGAGCCCGGACCAGGCGAAACAACTCGTCGCCCAGTCAATCCAAGTCTTCGACCAAGCCGGCCTTGTCCCAAAGGCCTTTGTCGAACCCTACGACAGCGTCCTCCCGCCCGCCGTGGCCTCGGCCATCGAAAGCCAGGGGCTCCCGATCACACTCCCACACACCGTGCCCTACGAATTCCTGAACGCCTCCTACGAGTATCTCTACACCTGGGGGTGGCGCAACATGACAAGCTACAACGACCCCAGGCTCGTCGGGGCCGAAGCGATGATCATTCAGCAGCAACCGCGGTACGTCGTGTTGCACGTTCAGGACTGGAACAATTATTCGAAGAGACTCATGCAGGTCTACCTTGGCTCGACGGCGAGGACCGACGTAGTGGTCAGAGTAGACGACCTCAGCCCTAACACGTCCCCGGCGGCAGTCAATGACATGACTACGCTGATGAATTACAAGTCTCTCCAAGTGTTGGCCTTCGCAATCATCCCCTCCGCGCCTCTCGATGACAATCATCTGGTCGCCGGGGTGGGCACCAGCACCATACTGGATGGCTACTGGGTCTACTATGTGGCCACTGCCTTCCTCCCAGCCTGCTTCCTGTTCATATGGAGATACACTTCAGACGACGATTCGGACCCTGACGATTCTCCGAAGGCGGGAGTCTTCGAGACTCCAAAGGTCTCGGTCATCATCCCAGCTTACAACGAGGCGGATGGGATTGACGAATGCCTCGGTTCGATTCTCAAACAGGACTACCGTGGGACGGTAGAAGTCATTGTGGTCGACGACGGATCGACCGACTCGACCGCTGCCGCGGCCTCCAAGTATCCTGTCAGGATGATCAGCCTGCCAGCCAACAAGGGCAAGGCGAACGCCCTCAATACAGGAGTCAAAGAATCGACCGGGGAGGTCCTGGTCTTTTCAGATTCCGACTCGCACCTCGAGAGGAACTCACTCAGGCTCTTGGTCGAATATCTGCAGAGAAACAGGGACGTGGGGGCGGTCGCCGGCTGCCTGCAAGTCAACGGAACGGGGAAGAATCTGCTGACATACTTCCAGGCGATGGAGTACAGGATTGGCCAGGAGGTCGACAAATTCCTTCAGGGAAGGTCAGCAGGAGTCCTGGTGTGCCCAGGCCCGCTGTTCGCAGTCAGGCGAGATGTTGCTTTGCAGTTCCCGTTCAACGAGAACAGCGTAATCGAGGACGCGGACTTCTCAACGAGGCTCCTGAAGGCAGGGCTGCAGGTAGGACTTGAGAACGAGGCCTTCGTCTACACCGACGTCCCACGGTCCGTCGCCGCCTGGTCGAGACAGAGGAAGCGATGGTGGGCCGGCTTTCTGGAGCTTTGGAAGACGCACAAGCCATGGGCCAGGAGAAACCCATGGATGCTGCACAATTACATCCTGGGGTATGTCACGAGTTTGGCCTCGCTGGCCCTTCTGCTGTTCGTGCCGTTTCTTGCCGCAACCTACGCCATTCCCGGCATAGAGGTAGAGCGGGGCCTGCTGTTCGCCCTGTTCCCGATCGCGTTCTTCATGGCGCTTTACGCACCTTTCTTCGTTAAGGAAAAGAAGCTGATTCTCCTGCTTCCCCTGTACTCAACTGTCTATTTCTTGATGAAGACAGTGCTGCTGGCGTCCCTGTACGTGAGGTATCTTTTCGGGGTGAAATACAGGGTCCAGTTCGGCAGTAGAAGGGTCCTGGTAAGGTGGTGACCACGTCGGTCCAATCATCAGAGGTCGGCCGATGTGAATAAGGGAAGGGCTGCCTATTTGGTCGTCTTCATGTTCGTTCTGGGGACGATATTCGTAGTCGAGGTTCGTCTGCCTGCCGGCTTTCCCTTCGGGGCCCCCACCACAACGACCACAGGCCAGCACGAGAGTTGCACTGCAGGTTGGAACGTCACCGGCTACTTCACGCCAATCGAGACGGATTATTCGGGGCCCACGCAATCCACCACTGTCAACGGTACGATCAGGACATTCTACTCCTCGTTCCTCGCCAGTGTCCAGGTGGAGGGGTGGGGGAAGACTAGGGCAGGGGACTACATCAGCTACGACAATGCTGTGTACTCGGCTTCGGCCGCCCCTGAAAATTCACTGGGCGACCTCTTGAAAGTAGGCGACGCCGCCGTGGACTTCGCAGTGATCCAGGCTGGAACAAACATCACAATTCCCTCGCTTCCCGCACCATGGAACACGACCAGATTAATCGCTGACGACTCCGGTGCGGGGATTGTCGGCCCTCACGTGGATGTGTACACAGGGCTGGGGGCAGCAGCAGAACAAGAAACACTCCGCATTACTGGAAACGACCAGACCGTCTGCCACCTGGTCGGCCAGGCTCTCGCGGCCCCTCAGTCTGGTTCGCTGACCATTCAATCAGCGCAGGACACAGGGACCGGGAATACGACGGTGGCGAATCCCAGGGTTATTTCGCGGCAGCTAGTATGACCCTTGCGTCGACCGAGAGCATTCTGTCCTCGCTCATCATCAACGGATTCACTTCAATCTCTCGTATTCGAGGATTGTCGAACATAATTCTCGAAAAGCGTGAAACGACAAGCGCCAGCCGCCCGACGTTCATCTTCCGTCCGCCCCGGTAGCCACCAAGAACCCTGCCCAGCTTGTTCTGGGTGATCATCTCTGCAGCTTGTTCAGGGTTCACAGGCGCAATTGCGAGCGAGTGGCCGTGGATTAACTCGGTGTAAATTCCCCCGGGCCCTAACATGACAACGGGGCCGAAGGTCGGGTCACGTTTCCCTCCAAGGATTATTTCTATTCCATCCTTCACCATCTCCTGGACGAGCACTCCGTCGAAGGTCAGTCCCTTGTTAGCAGCGAGCCTCTTCAGTCGCATCAGGGTCGACTCGATTTGGTCGACAGCTTTGACATCTAGGACGACACCGCCGATGTCCGTCTTGTGCGCCAACTCTTTCGAAAGGAGCTTGCAAGCAACCGGGAACGCGAGACTCTTGAGTTTCCTCAGGTCTCGTGAAGACCGCACAATGAACGACTTCGGCTGGTCGATACCATACGCACGAAGGAGCCTGCTGACATGCGGCTGAGAGAGATAACCTGACGAGAGGCTGGAGAAAAGAGGTCTTCCTGGTCGGACTTTGGGTGGGGCCCTAGCATTCTTCGCTAGACTCACGTACGCAGGCAATGCGGCCAGCGCGCGAACGGCCCTCTCCGGCGTCGGGAAGCTGGGGATGTCTCTGGCCATGAACTCTTGTTGAATCTTGTCCGCAAGGTCGGCCTCGCCGATCACGCACACGCACACTGGCTTCTTCGCATTCGAGGCCACCTGTACGAGCTTCGTGGCGATGTCGTAGCCTATCGCGGGAGTTTGATGGGTGGGGATGATGAGAGCGAGGTCGTAGCTGGGTAGATCGAGAACCACCTGGGCCGCCCTGACGAACTCGTCCGTCGATGCCGAAGCGGTCAGATCGATGGGATTCTTGAGGCTGGCGTTGGAGATGAATCCCGCCCCCTTGAATTTTGAGCGAAAGCGCCGCTCGTCATCGTGGCCCATCGGCTCGACCTTCAGCCCTGATCTTTCGGCTTCATCCGCTGCGATGGCCCCCGCGCCCCCGGCGTTGGTCAATATCGCCAGCCTCCTCCCTGAGGTGGGCGCAAGCATGGACAGGGAGGTGCAGTAGTCCTCAAACTCCTGGAGGCTCGTTGCCTCGACCACCCCGGATTGTCGGAACGCTGCCCGATATACATCGTAGTCGCCGACGAGTGAAGCGGTATGCGTGAGAGCCGCCCTCGCCCCGACGCTCGTCTTTCCTACCTTGAACGCGACTAGGGGCTTGCGCTTCGCTGCGTAGGCAGCGGCTCTCATGAAGCTCCTTCCGTCACGCAGGCCTTCGATGTAGACCGCCATCACTGCGGTTTGCTCGTCATCGGCAAAATACTGAATCACATCTTCGACCGAGACATCGAGTTGATTGCCCGTCCCCACAAGCGCCCTGATTCCAATGCCGTTGGCCGCCAGTTTCTCTGAGATGGATTCGCCGAGGTGCCCACTCTGAGTGATGATGGTCACATTCCCTTCGAGCGGTTTCAGCATCGAAACGATCCCCCCGCCACCAGGGAGGGACTTGGTCGGCCTCAGGAAGAGCGAATCCACACCCGACCTGGTGTCGACCACGCCGATCGTGTTTGGTCCGAGAATCCTCATTCCCCGTCTTGCCGCTATCCTTCCGATCTCCTTCTCCTGGTCTCCCTTCCCAACTTCCGCGTACCCGCTAGTAATCATCACGACGGCATTCACCCCCGCGTCCGCGGCCTCCTTGATCAGATCGAGCGTAAGCGCCAGGGGAATTGCAACAATGAGCAGTTCAGGCGTCTCCGGCAACGCTCCAATCTTGGGGTAACAGGGCTGGTCTCCGATGCGGTCGTGAGCCGGGTTCAGGGCGTAGACGGAGGCCTTGAGCAGGCCCTTCTTCACGTTGGCCAGGAGGTTGGCGAAGATTATCGAACCAAGCTTGTCCGGCTCCGTCGACACCCCGGCCACGGCCACGGTTTTCGGTTCAAAGAAGCTCCTGATTCCTTTGGAGCGGTCGCGGGGCATTCCTCAGTGGATCACACATTTTGACCGGTCTAAAAGGTGCGGCCAACGGCATAGGGAGCTTGAGAAGCGGAGCCCTCATAATACCCTCCAGTGATCGGCCACGCTGAGGAGTGCATCTGTGGCACTGCTTGAAGTTAAGGGAGTGACCAAAGATTTCGGGGGACTCGTCGCCCTCAAAGGCGTCTCTCTGGAAATGCAGCAGGGCGAGATTGTCGGTCTTATCGGGCCGAACGGTGCGGGGAAGAGTACTCTATTCGACATAATCACCGGAATCGAGCGGCCCACTGCAGGGAATGTTGTCTTCGACGGCACAGACATCACCGGGTTCAAACCGTACGATGTTACACGGCTGGGCATCTCCAGGACATTTCAATCGGTCCGGCCCTTCCTGAACTACACCGTAGAGGAGAACATCAGGGTGGGAGCTCTCTTTGGCAAGGAAAATGGGAAGAGCGTCGAAGATAAAGTTAGCCAGGTTCTGAAAGCCACGGACCTGGAATCGAAGAAGGATTCACTCGTGGTGTCGCTTCCTACGGAACAAAGGAAGCTGGTAGAAGTGGCCAGAGCACTGGCCGGGTCACCACGGCTCCTGTTGCTGGACGAGCCCATGGCCGGCCTCAATCCTTCTGAAGTGGGCGATTTCACTCAGCTCATCCACCAGGTCAACGACGGAGGAATTTCTGTCCTGATAGTCGAGCACGTTATGAAGGCCATAATGGGAATCTGCAAGAGGATCGTCGTTCTGAACGCGGGGTCGAAGCTCGCCGAGGGGAGCCCCGACGAGATACAGAAGGACTCCGAGGTGATTAAGGTCTACCTGGGGGAAGAGTATGCACGCTCTTGAAATCTCCAACCTCAACGTGTTCTATGGCCCAATTCAAGCGCTCTGGGATGTTTCACTCGAAGTCGAATCAGGTTCGATTGCCAGCATAATCGGGTCCAACGGTGCTGGAAAGAGCACCATTCTCAGGTCGATCATGGGAATCGTCCCGGCCAAGTCGGGAAAGATTCTGTTTGATGGGGACCAAATCGACGGACTTCCTCCGGACAGGGTCGTGGACAGGGGCGTAGCGTATGTCCCCGAGGGGAGGCATATTTTCTCCGACCTGACCGTCAGGGAGAACCTGAAGATGGGCGCCTACCCCCGGCGCGCACGAGCCTCATTCAAGGAAGAAATTGAAAGTGTGTTCGAAATCTTCCCGCTCTTGCGGGAAAGGTCTAAGCAAAAGGCAGGAACACTTTCTGGCGGAGAAGCTCAGATGCTGGCGATCGGGAGAGCTCTGATGTCAAAGCCCCGGTTCCTCTTGCTGGACGAGCCCTCAGCCGGCCTCAGCCCCATCATGGTTCAAAGGATTTTCGAGGCGATATCAAGGATCAAGGCCCTGGGCATCACAGCACTTCTCGTTGAACAGGATGTCATCAGAGCGCTGTCCAGCAGCTCGAAGTCGTACATACTCGAGAACGGGCATGTGACGAGGTCCGCCAAGGGCGAGGAGCTCTTGAAAGACGAGCAGGTCAGGAAGTCGTACCTCGGAATATGACCTACTTCGTTATCTCGCCGTAGGCCCACTTTACCAGACTCCGAATCCGAGGCGAACCCACGATGCCTCTCGGTGCGAAAAGACCCACGGCAATCAACAAGATGCCAGTGATTGCGTTGGGGAAGTACACGGTCCCAGGGAGAGCCGTCCCGAGGTCTCCCAAGAAGTAATTCTGAAGGTAGATGTAGATCATGCCTCCGACAATCGGACCTGACGTCGTCCCGGTCCCGCCGAGCAGGGCCAGGGTGATTGGTATGAATGTAATGACGAAGCCGAAGGCTGTCTGGGGGCTTATCGCTCCTCTTCCCCAGAAATAGATTGCGCCATCCAGACCGGCGATGACTGCGCTGATGACGAGCGCCCTTCTCTTCATCCGGGGCACGTTGATTCCTACCGTCCCTGCCACCTGCTCGTCCTCCTTTATGGAACGGAGGGCAAGGCCGAACTTCGACTTCGAAATCGCAAGGGAGGCGAGAACAGAGAACACGATCAGGCCTAGAGCCGCATAGTAAGGCAGCAAGACATTGGACTGCACGAAGGAGATTCCGTCGAAGCCATTCGTCAATGGTTTCGCGTCACTCGACCCGACCAGGAGTGACGCCAGTTCCACCAGTGCGAGTCCGGCCACGGCAAAGTAGAAACCCTTCAATCTGAATATCGGAAAGCTGACCAGGAACGCGAAGGCAGCGGCGATGATTGGCGCGAGCACAATCCCGAAAGCGAGAGAGAGTTCGAGTTTCTTGAAGACGATCGCAGCCACGTAGGCCCCGATTCCGAAGAAGACTACATGGCCCAGGTTCATGTATCCTGCGAAGCCCCCGAGAACATCGTAGCTTAGTGCGAGTATCGAGTAGACCAGGAAGAGGAACAGCACGCTCCCTACAACATATGTGTTCAGAAAGCCGGGAGCGACCGCCCCGATTACGGCGAGAGGCACGAGAAAGTAAACTGCCCTCTTCAGATGTGGAAAGCCTTGGGCGAAACCTGCCAACTCAGCCAATCCTGCCTCCAGTCAGGCCTGTCGGTTTGACGAGAAGGATCGAAATCAGAATGACGAGAGAAACAGCTGGCACCCAGTAAGCCCCGAAGAATGCCGCCACTGCAAATTCGATTACGCCGAGGGAGAGCCCCCCGATCACCGGTCCGAGCGGGCTCCTGACCCCCCCGAGGACCATCACAGTCAACAGTTTGATCGTGTAACCCAATCCAAGGTTAGGGTCGGCTGTCTGGTCAATCACAAGAATGAACCCCGCGAATCCCGCGAACGCGAGACCCAGCGCGAACGTGGTCATCGAGATTTGGCGCAGGTTCACGCCGAGCATCATGGCTCCCTCCTTGTCAAGGGATATCGAGCGCATCGCGATTCCAAGGTAGGTATTCTTGAAGAAGATGTAGAGCGCAATACCAGATGCCACAATCACGACCAGGGAGACTAACTCCGAGGCTGGAAAGACGTATCCTCCCACCGCGATGGAAGACAGATTCGGGATTGTGAGCGAGATAGTTGTGCTTCGGGCCACGTTCGCGGGGTCGGTAATCAGAAGGTAACCTCCGACGTCCTGAAGGACCAGAGCCAGACCCAGGGTCACCAGAATTCCGCTGATCAAAATGTCGGATGAATTCCGAAGTATGCGTCTGATCAGCGACACCTCAACCGCCGCGCCCATCGATGCGAAAATCACGAGGAGGATGGCAAGGGTGAGGACCAGGTCGAGAGGACCGTGTAAAGGCGCGTACGAATAGACTGCAAAGGTTACGACGGCACCCAGCATGATGAAGTTCCCATGAGCCAGATTCAGAACATTTGTGACAGAGAAAATCAGGGAGATGCCGAGGGCGGCCAGGGCATATATTCCTCCCAGTAAAAGACCCTCAATGAGGATTGGCCCTAGTGTTCCGAAGTCGACCAAGAGAGAAGCCTAAGGAAAGGCGTAGCTCGCATTCGAGAGGCTTGCAGGAAACACCGTCTGGATGCGGTTGTTCTGCCACTGTATCGGGACCAGACCAATCGTCCCATAGCCCTGCGGCTGGACGACCAACGACCCTGACACGGTCGGGATGTTCAGAGCGTGCAACGCCGTATTGAGGTTCGCCCTGGTGGGACTGTTCGACGCGGCCACCGCCGCCTTGATCATCTGGAAGATGACCATCCTCAGCTCGATATTCTGGAACTGATACCAAGTCACCCCAGCGTTGGTTAGCAACGTGCCGAAGAGTTGATTGTCTGCGTATCCGGTTCCTGTCTTGCCGGCGAAGGTCGGAGACCAGAAGACGTCGGTGGTTACATGGTTTGCAAGTGCGTTTCCTGTGATGGCGGAGAACGCGGCGCCCCACTCAATGGTGTGCCATTGCTTGGGTTGGAGCCCGGCCTGGCTCGCCGCCTTCATCCACAACGCTGCGACCGGCCCGAACGTTGCCAGGTAGATTATGTCAGGATTTGCCGCTTTCAGGGCGGGAATTATCGCCGAGAAACCTGCAACCGGGTCGGTGAAGGAAGGTTGAATCTTGTTCTGGTACACGACCTGCAGGCCTGCCTGTGGGGCGAGGTTAAGCGAGCTGTTGAAGTCATCTTGTGCCCAGGTTATGTCCCATCCGACCAAGGCTATTGTCTTCGGGGCGGTGCCTGGGTTGCTCGCGATCTGTTGCTTCAACATAGAGAAGTACGAACCGCTCCAGCCTGTTGTGAAGTCGGCCGCCCAGTAGGGGACCATCGACGTGACCGCATAGTCATGAGGATTGCTCGGTACCCACATCCCAGCTGTCGAAGCCTCTGCCATTATGAGCGGGACCTTGTCGGCCTGGGCAATGGGGATGAGGTCCTTCCCGATGTCAGCGCTGTACGGACTTACCATGACCGTGACATTGTCCTGCTCGGCTAGCTTGTGATACTGGCTGACTGCCAGGTCGTGCCCGCTCTGATCGTCGTACCAGATAATCGACACATTATGACTGACTCCTTTTGCGTCCTTCAATCCCCCATTCGCATTCACCCAGGTCGCCCAGGCTGCGTTGAATTTGGTGTAGTTACCGTCCAAGGACGCAAAGGTCCCTGACTGCGACAGAGTCATCCCGATCTTTATCGTCGAGCCTTTCCCAGCTGGGGCCGCGGGTGTGAGGTAGAGATACGCTCCAACCCCGCCTATTACGACGAGGACTATGACTACTATTACAACGCCGATTCGAGAAATTGCATGTCGGTTCCTACCCGGGTAGGTAACCATCGCGACGACGTGACGGATTTCCTTATTTATACATTGACTTCCGCAATCGGCTGAATTAGGCCCAAGTCAGTCAGTTGGAAATTTCCGTCATCAGTGGGCCCGGCTGATCTCTGATCAATTCAAGAGTGGCGCAGTGAAGTCCTGCTATTGCGAACTTCTGGCTCTCCGAGAAATCGACCTGGATGACATCCACGCCTCTCTTTTCGAGTTCTTTGGTGGTCCGAGGCGAGCCTTTGTTCATTATGACCTTGCCAGCCTGAAGCGTAACGCCGTTCACGGCCAGGTCCCAGTACTCCTTCTGAGGCACTTCCACGATGTCGAACTTCATCCTCTTGAGGTATCTTACAAAGGAATAGTTGACGAGTGCCGGATACAGAGCCGCAACCCCCAAGTCTGCTACCATCAGAAACATGTCGGCGTGGGACGTCCCGATGTTGCCCTCGCCGATGTCGTTCATCCAGCCTGGGCTGTGAGTGACGATGAACTCAACCCCCAGCCTCTTCAGCACGAAATCAATCTGCTCCAGTCCCTCCTCGTTGCAGACGACCGATTCGTTGAAGACGAAATGCGTGCTGTCGAGCCATCTTCCCGCTCCCGGTTCGCCGATTCCTTTGCCATGTATTGTCAAATAGATTGGAACCCCTAGGGCCGTGAGCGTCTTCGTCCAAACAACCTCCCTTCCCCTCTGCCAAGAGCCAAGCCCCATCCTGTGGATGATGGCTCCCCCTCTTACGACCAGACCGCCACCTGCAAGCGTGACCATGTTCTTGAGGTAGCCGTACGGCCCTATCGCTGGGAGTGGAGGCTCGACGTAGTTCACCTTGACCCCATTGTCCTTCAATATTCGGTAGTAGTCATCGAACTGCCCCTGAAGCTTGGGCAGGTTTGCCCTCCCACGAGAAGAAGAGTAGTAGTACTGCCACTCCTTCTCGTATTCCTTCCTGGTCTCGTTTTCCGTCGGCCTCGAGACGAGGACTTCTTTGAGCTTCCCCAACCCTTCTGCGCCCCACTTCTTGCCCCAGATCTTCTCAACTTCGTCGTAGAAGTCAGTCTCGTGCAGCATCCAATTCTTCGTCGGCTTTCCGCTCTCGAACCATTTGTTTCGTTTGAGAGTCTTCCATTCATTGTAACCCCTCGCTGGGTATGGTGAACTGTACGTCAGAAAGTGTTCTTCGCCCTCAGAGTCGATTACCCGGAAAGGGACTTTCTTTCTAGGCAAACAGCCCAAAGAAATTTTTCATCTCCTAAAAGAATTACGCCATCCGGGTCAAATCGAGAATTCGTATATATCATCAGGGAAGGATGCCGAAACCGAGTTTCGGTGGAAACGCGAGTAGCAGACCTCGACGGCCGAACCATCGCCGAGACTGCGATTCAGGACTTCAAGACAGCCCTTCGAGGTTCATTGCTCAGACCGGGAACGGACGGATATGAGGACGCGCGCAAAATCTGGAACGCAAACATCGAGAAGCATCCGGCCCTCATCGCGAAATGCACAGGTGTCGCTGACATCGTCCACTCGGTCAACTTCGCAAGGGACAACGAGGTTCTCGTTTCCATCAAGGGCGGAGGCCACAGCATCCCAGGTCTCGGTCTCTGCGACGGCGGCCTCGCCATCGACCTGAGCAGCCTCAAGGGAGTTAGAGTGGACCCAGTAGAGAAGACAGCACGGGCTGGGACAGGGGTGACCTGGGGCGAGTATGATCACGAGACACAGTCCTACGGCCTCGCATCGACGGGTGGGGAGATCTCTACGACGGGGATCTCTGGCCTCACGCTGGGGGGAGGAAACGGATGGCTGAACGGCATGTTCGGGACAAGCTGCGACAACCTGATTGGGGCCGACGTCGTCACGGCTGATGGAACTTCCCACAGCGTCAACCAGGACCAGGAGAAGGACCTGTTCTGGGGCCTCAGGGGAGGGGGCGGGAACTTCGGCGTCGTCAGCTCCCTGAAATACAAAATCCATCCCGTCGGCAAGGTCATCGGGGGCTTCGTCGGCTGGCACCTCGACATGACAAAGGAGGTCATGGAGTTTCTCGAGGGCTTCGTGAGAGACCTGCCGGACGAAGTGGGCAAGATCGGAGTTGAGGTGATAGCCTCGCGGGAAGGAGTGCCGATGGTCATCATCAGGCCTGGGTACTTCGGGTCCGTCGAGGAGGGCCAGAAGCTTCTTGCGCCGATTCAAAAGCTGGGGCAGCCCCGCTACGACAACCTGAGGCCGATGAGCTACGAGGCCCTGCAGAGTTCGAGGGACCCGTACTGGCCATGGGGGAGGCACAATTACTTCAAGTCGGGTTTCGTCAAGGCCTTGACGGACGACGTCATTGAGACCTACGTCGCGCACACGAGAAATGTCCCCTCGCAATATTCGCAGATAGCAGTGGAGTACTACCATGGCGCCTACTCGCGAGTCAAGTCAGATGAGACCGCGTATCCACATCGGCTTACAGGATGGAATCTCGCGATAGGCGGCTCATGGCTCGACGCGTCTGAGAGCGAGAAGAACATCAATTGGGTGAGGGCCTTCTGGGATGACATCGAGCCATTCACGTCTGGCGGGGTCTACGTCAATTTCATGAGCGCAGGAGAGGACGACCGAGTCAAAGTTGCCTACGGGGGAAACTACGACCGGCTTGTTTCGGTCAAGAACCGCTATGACCCGACGAATCTTTTCAAGGTAAACGAGAACATCAAGCCCAGCGCCTCGTCGAAGAAATGACGAACCGGTTCAGATTCCTCGCCTGCGCAAACTGCGCCACGAAATACCCCACCGATTGCCACTCCCGTTGTACGAAATGTGGGGGTATCCTGGAGGCCCACTACCGGCTCGATGGGATATTCCCGACCGAATTTGAGAGGAGGAGCATATGGGACTTTGCGGACTTCCTGCCGCCAATAAGGAAAGAAAACATCGTTTCACTTGGGGAAGGATGGACTCCGTTTGTGGAGTCGCCCAACTTCGCCAAGCGGGTGGGCTTGCGACACGTCTGGTGCAAATTGGAGGGATGCAACCCCACAGGCTCTTTCAAGGACCGGACTGCCTCTCTGGGCCTTTCGCTGGCGGGTGAATGGGGAAAGAAAGGAGTCTTCGCCGCATCGGACGGAAACGCAGCGGCTGCGATCTCCGCCTATTCTGCACGGGCGCGAACCAAGTGCCTCATCCTAATTTCTGAGGACGCGCCCCTGCAGAAGCTTGCACAGATCATGATGTATTCGCCGACCCTGCTCAGAGTCAGGGGCCTCTACGAGTCGGAATCAAGTTTGGAATCAGCCCTCGCGCAGGCCCAAGCGGTGCTTCCAGACTGGCTGAACCTCTTCATCTGGGCGCCGTTCAATCCACTGCTGGTCGAGCCCTACAAGACGATTGCCTACGAAATTGCTCTTAGCAAAGAGATGCCCGACTACATTTTTGTCCCAGTTGCCGGAGGTGAGCTTCTATCGGGCCTCTCCAGGGGTTTCCAAGAATTACGAGAAATGGGGGTGCTCGTGAGGGCGCCCAAACTCGTGGCTGTCCAAGGGAAGGGGGCCGACCCGACAGTACAAGCAATCGAAAAAGGGCTTGACAAAGTGTTGGAAACGGGTCCTCCAGCCACTGTGGCTGGGGCAATCCGGGTCAACTTTGGGGCCGAGCATTCAATCATGGCTGTAAAGAAATCCGGTGGATTCGGAATATCTGTTACGGATGAGCAGATAATCAATGCTCAGAAACAAATCGCGCGTGACGAGGGGATCTTCTGCGAGATCTCTTCAGCGGTGGCCCTCGCTGCGATTTCCGAAGCCCTGGACCGTGGGAAGATCAGTGCCGACGGGACGGCCGCGGCCATTTTGACCGGAGCAGGGCTGAAAGACTTTCTCTCGACCGATGCCGACCTGTCTCGCGTCCCGTTGTCACAGAGCGTCTCGACACTTTCTATGACACTGAAGAAAGCCATCGCTGTCGGACAGACCGAAGTAGTCGCCTAGATTGCGAGTTCGCCGAGGAACAGTCTGATGATGTCCTTGTCCTTGGAGATCTGGTCAGGCGTCCCTTCAAACGCGCTCTTACCTTGGACGAGGACCAGCCCCTTGTTGGCGAGGCCCAGGGCCTTCCTTGCGTTCTGCTCCACCTGGACTATGGTCACGTTCAGCTTCTGGCGGATTTCGATTAGTCTCTGGAACAGCTGCTCTGCGACTAGCGGTGCGAGCGCCGCCGTTGGTTCATCGAGTATCAGGAGCTTCGGCTCGGCCGCAAGGGCCCTTCCGACTGCCA
>DATGVR010000023.1:0-2439 GCA_035300255.1 Nitrososphaerales archaeon | reverse complement strand
CTGTCTGTGACTGTGAAGCCGGCGTGATGGACCCTCGGACCCTTACCTGTTGTCAAAGCTATGTCATGGCATGTGTGCTTCCGCCTCAGCCACGCGGCCCAGAGAGCCGGTTTCGGTCCCTCGGTCTCTGTAATCTCAGTGCACCCGAAGCCAAGGCTCTTCACGTACCAATTGAACGCTGCCGCGGCGTCCGGGAGCATTATGTTGAAGTGGTCGAGCCTCATCACACGTGCGCCTCTATGATGCTGATACTTCTGTAGCATCCATTCCTCCCCTGCCATCTTCGAGTAGAATTCGACGGGGAAGCCGAATTGGTCCTCAACCAGAAGGGCCCTGCCCTGGCCTCGCTCCTCCCCTGGTTCAAGCCATCTGACGTAGTCTCCCTTGCTCTTCACCAGCTTTTCGATTGATTTCAGACTAGCTTCGGATGCAACTCTGAAAGCAAAGTGCCCTACCCCGGGTGATCCTGCCTCGGTCAGGGTCAGGCAGTGATGGATCCTGTCCTCGAGGCCCCGGAGATAAATGTGGTTTCGTGATTCCTCAGTGACGACGAATCCCAGAGTTTCGGCGTAGAACTTCTTTGCCTCCTTCAGGTCAGTGACTAAAAACTCTATGTGCCCTGCTTTGACAACATCGAACCCTCGCATTTCATTTGTCCTCCTTCCAATGGAGCAGCTCCCTCACTCTTTCTTTGTATGGCTCCTTGTCGTACCACGAGTAGTAGGCGGTCGCCATCCTCAGGGGGTCTCCGAAGAAGAACCTCTCGTAAAGGTCCTGCCTCCCCCCAAACGAACTCCCGGCGGCGTCCCAGGCGAGTTTGAACAAGCGGATCCTCTCTTGGCCGTCTGCAAGCTTCGCCTGATAGTATTTGTCAACTTCCGGTCTGGCTGGAGAATCAAGAATCCCCTCTGGTGGAATGGCCATCAGACCGCTCGCTCCTATCTGCTTCAGAATCGTTCCAAGATTCGGCGCCACCCTCGGCCAGAGGTTCCTGGCCGAATTGATTGGTACGTAGTCAGGTGTCATGAGCCCCCACTTGTTGACCTTCGCGTTGGCCTCACTCGCAACAAGGAATGACTTCATCATTTCGGCCGTCAGTAGGATTTCGCTTATCCTCTCCTGGACCTGGGGGAACTGGTCGGCCCCTATCGTCTCGGCCACCAGTGTCACAAGTCCAGCAATGAATTCGGCCTTGGCCGCCTCCCTAACCGTTGCCTGATGAGCCATGAAGACTATCGCGTCGGTGGCCTCGCTCACCCTGTTCGCCTTCTCCGGATCTTCCAGGATGAACACCCTCTCCCAGGGAACAAGGACGTCATCGAAAACCACGACAGCATCCTGTTCGTCAAAGCGATTGGCCAGCGGATGGTCAAAGCCCGACTCGGACGCGAACGACTCTCTGCAAATGAACTTCAGCCCTTTGGCGCTGACAGGGAGTGCAAACGCGATAGAATACGGAACGTCGTCTTGGCCTGACCTGACGACAGTCGACGGGAAAACCATGATTTCGTCCGCGATGGGTAGCGTCGCGAGCATTCTCGCGCCACGTATGACCACCCCCTCAGGTGTCTTCTCGACGACCCTCGCTGCTATGAAAGGGTCTGACTGCTTCGACGGCCCCACACCCCTGTTGACTTGTGGGTTGATCAGAGTGTGGGTAAGAATCAGGTCGTTCTCTCTGATGTACTCGTAGTATCCTTGAATGTTCGACCCGAAGTCTCTCCCGGCATTACCGAAGAACTCCTTGGCTGAAGCCATGGCCATTATCGCGCTGTTCAGGTAGTCTCCGGTCCTCCCCATGACTCCGCCGGAGAAATCTGCCCAAGTCTTCATCATCCTCGTGCGTCTCGCCAAATCTTCCTTCGACATCGGCTGCAGGAAGCTCATTCCCACACGGTCTCCTGTGGTAGGCGATTCGTAGGTCATTGCGTCCAGAAGATCAGGGCGGACCTGCATGTCATGCAGTGCGGCGAGTGATTTCGAAATCCCGACAAACGCAGGGTGCTTTGATACGTCTCCCGTTATCTTCTGTTCGCCGTACCAGATCTCGCGCCTAGTCGAGTCGAGCCTCTTCAGAAACCCCTTCCCGTCGACCGCCCCCATCTACTTGTTCATCCCATCGGACGTCGACAAGAAATCCTCCTCGGGCGGAGCCCTGTCTCTACTTTAGTCTTGTCCAGCAGGCCGAGCCCTGACATAGGTTATATTGGAATCATCAGGGGTCCAAATCGTGCTTCCCCCAGAGTCGCTCGTCCCGGACTACCGTAGATACTGTCTCTCGAATCTGCCGCCCACACTTTTCTCGGTTTTCGGCCTGGCAGATGGAGGACGAAGTCTTCCAAGGGACGCGTTGGGAGCGACCGAGACCTCGGGGATTGAGAACGTGGCGCTCTTCGTGCTTGACGGTCTCGGGTACCGCGAATGGAGGAGACACGAGGA
>DATGVR010000022.1:0-1579 GCA_035300255.1 Nitrososphaerales archaeon | reverse complement strand
CGCCTGTTAGGTCAATAGGCAAGCCAGAGAACATAGCCCATATCGTCGTCTTTCTAGCCTCTCAAGACTCATTCCATATGACCGGGAATACGGTGATATGCGACGGCGGATTCAGCATGCCAGCCGCCTGACGCCTCGCTTCTCCGCTTTGAGAAGAACCCTCTACGCGATCGCGATTGGCCTTACTAGAGAGGCCTCTCCGCCCTTGATCTTGAGAGGGAGCACTACGACTACGCAGGAGAGTCGACGGTCCTTGGAGAGTTCTTCAAGATAGAGACTCTTCATCAGGAAGATTCCGTTATCACTCAGCAGGACGTTATGAACCTCAAAGGGGGTAGGAACTCCCGCCGCTAGATTATCGATGCCGACGAGACGAACCCTCCTCTTTGCGAGCCACCTGGCAGCTTCTGCACCGAGACCAGCAAACTTGTGGAGGTATGCATCAGAGTCGGTCGTGAAGAATTTCGAGTATCCCGTCCTTACCAAGACGCAGTCGCCGTCGCCTATCTTTGTCGACTGGCTCCTCTCCGTCTCCTCCAGGTCCTTCGCGGTTATCTCGTAGCGTTCGGGCAGGGTCTGCAACCCTTTGTAAGACGGGACATCTAGGAGTACACCACGCATTAGCAGTGGAGGAACCTCATCAACACTGTGGAGTCCAGCCGGAAGGTCGCTGTACCCCTTGTCCTGCTGGTACGGCGTGATGTCGTGGCCCAGCACCTTGAGGTTTCGCGACATGTGGATCGGGGTGTCGAAGTGGGTTCCAGCGTGCATCGACGTCACCACCAACCCTATGGAGTCCGCGAAGCCGGGCGCGACCGATTCGAATAGCTTCTTCGTATGTTCATGATATCTGTACAGATAGTACTGGAACGGAGGGTCGGCTGGATGGACAGGCATTCCCTGCCAGTATGGCTGACCGAGGTCATAGACCTTGGCTCGCCGAATCATAGCCAAGAGGTCGTCAGCTACCCCCGACAAGGATTACCAATCAAGGTGGCAGAAGCCCACGATTTCAATCTTGGGATGAATTCCGAACAGGGGCGCTTTATGGAATGAGGCGTTCTTCGTCAGGAGCCAGAAGAAACGTTTTTGATTGACGGGAACGGAGCAATCCAGGTTTCAATGCGAGAATCTCGCCCCACAAAGGCTGGGACGCGACGTGAGGACTCTGAAAGCGGGAAGTGGGTTGGGAGTGATCATTGGACCAGCCGCTTCAACTTCGATTCTGACGTTGTTTCGAGATTCGAGTTCCAGAAAGAGGCAATCTTTCACGACGTTACTCTGAGAGACGGCGAGCAGACACCTGGCGTCGTGCTGCGGAGGGCTGAGAAAGTAGCGATCGCAAGGAAACTCGACGAAGTGGGTGTCCATCGAATCGAGGCCGGGATGCCGGTAGTCTCGCAGGACGATTTCGCAGCCGTCAAAGAGATCGCGCATCTCGGACTGAAGGCGAAAGTTATAGCCTTCTCAAGGCTCGTCCGGGAGGACATAGAAGCCGCTCTGAAGTGCGACGTCGAGGGAATAATCTGCGAAGGACCAGTTGGGGTCCCAAAGCTCAGGCAGTTCGATTGGACCCACG
>DATGVR010000021.1:0-7664 GCA_035300255.1 Nitrososphaerales archaeon | reverse complement strand
TGTCTCTTTCACCATGTTGTAGATCTTCCGCTTGTAGGGCGGGCTCCCGGATTCTATCGGAGTCGTTTCGATAAACCGCTTGACGAAGGCCTCGTGCTTCAATTTCGCCGGGGCTGAAAAGAGGACGATTTCGTTGGGGCTAGAATTCTTTTTCGCCAAGGAGAACGTTTCGCCTCTCGGGACGTAGCATAGGTCCTTCTCTCCCAAGATGAACTCCTTCGGGCCGACGGTGACAACGGCACCCCCTTCCATAACCACGACGAGGACTTCTTTCTGACCTGAGTAAAGATTCCTCAAGTCTTGAGTGGAGTCCATCCTGAAGCGTTTCACCGTCATCGGATCTTTGAGGACGATTTCCTCCTCTCTATCTCTGACTCCGGTATTCCTGTGCATCATTGACGTGTCCCAACTTTTCGAGGCATGTTAAGCTTCGCGAAGGAGACTATGGATTCTGTCGTATCCTTCCTTGGCGACGTCGCCGGGCTTCCTTCCCACTATGACCTCTGTTTCAAGCATCAGGTTCCCGTCGTAGCCCGCGTCCTTGAGCGCTGCGAGGATATTTCTGAAGTTCAGGATTCCTTCCCCCGGGTTGACAAAGTCTTTGGTGAAGGCCACTTTGGCCTTTGGGACCTTCACCCTCAAGTCCTTCAAATGAACCAGAGCGATTCTCTCGTGAAAGTCTCTGATGAACTTGGGAGTGTCGAAGTCCGCAGCCTCGGCGTGGGCAGTGTCAAAACAAACTTGCAGACCCTTCACGTCTGCCAGTGCCTTTCTCATTTGGGCCTCGGTCTCAAAGCGGGTCCCTAGGTGATTGTGCAGCGCGATTGCAATCCCTGACTTCGCTGCACGCGATTTGAGCTCCCGGACAACCCCCAGGGCCTCCTGGTACGGTTTCTTGCCCCTTGCCACCACCCATAGGACTGGAGTCCCTGCCTGCAAAGCCCAATCCACGTCCTGGAGTTTCATGGTGGAATACGAGCCGGCGTTCTCCACTCTGGCCTCATTGAGGGTCTTCTTGACCAGCTTGGGATCCTTGATCGCTTCTTGGGGAAGCAGCCTCGTCTCCAGTCCGATTCCGTCGTATCCGATTCTTCGGACTTCGGCAAGAACCTTCTTGAAATCGTCGATGGTGTAGATCTTTCCCCAGAGAATCGTCGTGATAGAAATCTTCAACGCAATTCGCCTAGGCCGTCAGGCGTGACATCTTAGAGTCCCAGTGATTCCTTTGAACATTCCAGCGAAGTCAGAGAATTCTCCTTCGACCTTTACCTGGGAATAGACCACGTAATACCTTGACCTCTGAGGACAGTAGAAGTGGACGGACCAGATGCGATGCGTGGGCTCCGACCTTGAAATGAGCCCGCTCCTTTTCTTTGCGACCACTTCGGATAGGATGCCGTCGTGCCCGGACATCGTTTCCTTGACCGAACTCACGATATCGACGCTCTTCATGTTCGGGTCGCCTCTGATTCTCTTGATTGTGGCATCTCTGTGTTCCTCCAGACTCTTGAACCGCCGTTGGGCCTCATCTAGCTTGCCCCAGGATACGAAGAAGACGTTGTTCTTAGGAGAATGAAATGCGACGTCACCCTTCTCGCGCGTGCTCTTCGCGTTGAATTCGATCCTCCAATCTTCGGGGATGTCAACCTCAACACCGTAGGCCGCGAACTTTTCTGGCAGGATTGGTCGGCGCCTCTGCAAGATATTTAGTGGTTGCCCACGGCGGGCCCGGTCCCGGGCATCCTGGAGTCCACTACTTCCTTGTCAGCCTCGGGGAGTCGGTACCAGGGAGTCCTCTCACCGATCCTGGCCCTCATCTTCCATTTTAGGGACTTCGGCTCGTCTTCTATCAACTTGTGCAGGGCCTTGATCCTCGTCTCGACCACTTCCCCATCTTCACCCAGCTGGAATTCGGGGAGAACCTCTGATAATCGCCCGAGGTTCATCGTCATCGTCTTGTAGATGCCCCAGTCGGCGCCGCAGAGCTTGGCGAGGTAACCCCCGTTGATTATTCTATCGTCCGAGTTCCCTACTTCGTGGTCAAGAAGGATTGCCATCATGTCCTTGTAGTCCTTCTGGGTCACCTCGACGATTTGTAGCTTGGTGGCCAACATGTCTGCCAGAGGTATGGTGAGCCCATCTAGCTGCAGCCTATTCTTCAGGTTCAATGTGTGGCACATCTCGAAAACGTCCAAGAAAACGTCAACTCTCCTCTGGTGCTCAGGGTCGTTGAAAATCAGGCGCCTGTCTCCGTACATAGCGTTGAATCTGTCTCTGGGGACGTAGCCCAGCTTGTCGAAGAAATGCCTTATCGGAGTGGACTGTTTCGAAAACCCTACTAGGTCAATGTCAACGTACCGCCTTGCCAGGGTCGGTCTCTTCGCGGAGGGGCAATTCACGCATACCGCCACCCCGCCGATCAGCTTCAACACGATCTTGTTCTGCTGGGCTTCTCCGAGAACGCGCTTGGCTTCCTCCAGAGGGTCCTCTAGGGGCAAGGGAGCGATTTTGGCCCTCTCGTTCACTTAAGACTTGCCTTTGGAACGCTTTTAAGACGTCCGCCGACCTTTGGGCCGCTTGGAAAAACAAGCCAAGACGTTCGCACGCGATGCGACGGGTCTTGTAAGGACGTTAGGTTTTCTCGACCAATTCATCATCTCACAAGCCATCATAGTCGTAGTCAACGGCTTTGTCCTGACATTCCTGTTCGCCCCTGTCTTCTTCCCAGGCGCCAACCTTGCTCTCGTCTTCACTTTAGGGTCGATTCCTGCATTCGCAATGTCTTACGTCTACGCGAAGATGAGTGCAGGGATGCCCAGAAGCGGCGGGGACTACGTCTGGTCCACTAGGATTCTTGGGCCAGTTTACGGGAGCGTCCAGTTCGTCTTCCTGCTCATAACGACCCTCATCGTCGGAATCACACTCAGCACCTGGTCCAACGTTTCCATCGCCCTCTCTCAGCTGATCTATGCCCTGGGGGTGACGACGGGGAACTCTGGCTGGGTCAGCTTCGCCAGGAGCCTCACTTCGACCGGCCTGGGGGCCGGGTATGCAATAGCCACATTCCTTGTGATCCTCTACATCGTAATCTCAATCTTCGGGCTGAGGATCTTCGCCTGGTTCCAGAGGGCCGGCCTGGCCCTGTACTACCTGAGCACAGCCGGATTCATCGGCATCCTCCTTCTGATCGACCCCAACACCATACCTGCCCTGTTCGACAAAGCGATGAAAGCAGCAGGGGGGAATTTTGCAAGTGTGACCTACAACAGCATAATCGCACAGGCGGGGCCCTCCCCGTCTGACTGGATCACTCCTTCGGTGCTTGCCGCCATCCCCTGGGGCTTCCTCACGTTCACCGGTTTCAACTTCGGCGCCTACCTTGCGGGAGAGACAAGGAACGTGAAGTCTTCCATGTGGAGGTCGCTCTTCATCTCAGTCATTGTCACCGTGTTACTACTGATTAGCATGGCGTTCTTGGTTTACAGAGACTTCGGCATCAATTTCATCAACGCTCTGAGCTCCGTTCAGGCCAACAGCCCCTCGACCCTTCCCACACTACCGACAACCTCACTCCTCGCCAGCCTGGGCAGCCCGGCAGCAGCGGTCTTCGTCGGGCTCTCGCTGCTGATTGGGTGGCTGATTGTCTGCGTGGCGTACATCGTGACGATATCCAGAATGATCTTCGCTGCTTCCTTCGACCGGCTCCTCCCGAACAGCCTGGCCGGTGTCAGCGACAGATTCCATTCGCCCCGTAACGCGGTCCTTGTGGCCGGGGTCCTTTCTTGGATATTTGTCACTCTCTACTTCTTCACCAATTTCTTCTCGACATATCTTCAGCTTGGTCTTATTGCACCCATCGGGTACCTGATGCCGCTCCTGGCGGCCATGGTCTTCGCATGGAGAAAGAAAGACCTCTTCAAGTCGACGGTAGGTCAGTTCGCAAACAGCGCCGTATTGGCGGTCGCTGCCCTGATCGGAGTTGGCTCATTTCTCTTCTACATCGTCGCCCTGTCAGTCCCACTCAGCGGCCCCCTCGGGACCGTTTTCCTCGGCGGAAACCTAAACTTCTCTTACGGGGTGGTCATTGGGACCATCGTCGTAGGCGTGGTAATCTACGCATGGGCCTCGTCGCACGCGAAGGGAATCGGAGTAGACCTAGGGAAGGTTTACAGCGAAATTCCCCCTGAGTAGGTTCAATCCCCCTCCGCTTTTTTCTCTGGACCTACCATGTGCCTTCTTGGCTCGCGGAAAATTCGCCTAAATGGAAGGGGTCTCACCCTTGACCCCGAGGACGGAGATTCATCCCTTCTAGAAAGCCGATGCGGGTTGAGGCCGCGGTGATGGAGAAACCCGGCTCGATCGGGCTCAGGCGATTCCCGATGCCGAAGGCAGGACGAGGGGCCGCCCTAGTCAGGATGATCGGGTCCGGCCTGTGCGGGACTGACAAGCACATGTTCCACGGAGAGACGATCCATCCCGGAGGGCAGGAGTCGACCTTCCCTCTGATCCCTGGACACGAGAACCTCGGCTACGTCGAGGAGCTGGGCGAAAGGGAGGGGCGCTGGCGTGATTCGAACGGGAACCCTCTTGTCAAGGGTGATAGAGTCGTACCTGCTTGCGACGTAAACTGCGGCGAATGCTACAACTGCAGGAACTTCTACGGTTGGTGCTGGTGCGAGAACGTCTTCGGGTACGGGACCACGATTTCCTGCAGGAAGTCCCCTCACTTGTTCGGGGGGTGGGCCGAGTACATGTATATCATTCCCAAGGTTCATCTGTTCAAGGTCCCTGCCGGACTGCCTGACAACGTGGCCGTTCTGGCCGAGCCGATGGCAGTCGCCTATGGCTCGTTTGCCCGGGCGATGGCCCCCTACTGGTTGGCTAAGGAGGGAGTGGGGCCCGGAGACACCGTTGTCGTTCAGGGGTCTGGGCCGTTGGGCCTCTCCCATGCAGTCATGGCCAAGATGGTCGGCGCAGGTCGGGTGGTCGTGGTAGGGGCGCCGAGAGCGCGACTTGAGCTTGCAAAGAGAATGGGGGCAGATGTGACGTTAGATATCGCCAAGTACGACAGTCCCGAAGAAAGGATTGCAGAGGTGCGCGATCTCACCGATGGGAGAGGCGCCGAATTAGTGGTCGAATGTGTTGGCGTTCCGGGAGCCATTGCAGAGGGACTCGAAATGGTCAGCATGGCCGGGACCTACCTGACAGTCGGGAACTACATTGACATGGGAACCGTCGCGATCAACCCCCAGAGACAGATTTTGAGCAGGTCGCTCAGGATAATCGGGGTCAACGGCATGCCCTACCCCGCTTATTCGAGGGCCTTGACGTTGATGGCCAGAGACTGGAATAGACTAGGGCTCGAGAGTTTCGTCACTCATACGTTCAGTATCGACGAGGCAGAGAAGGCCCTGGAGACAGCGACGTCTCTGAAGAGCCTCAAAGTCCTCGTCAGGCCAGACTGAATCAGTCTTACTCCAACACCGACAAATTTGCCTAGTTCCACATTCTGCACCTGAGCGTCACTTGTATGACTGGACTTTGGCTTCCAAGTAAGACCGAGAGCAGCTCCAACAACCGACAGAATACCGCCTATGATCAATCCAAAGAAAGTTGAGGGGATTCCTACAATTGAAGCGACCAATACGAGGATGGAGCCTACCCTTACCCTCGATTTCTCCCCAGAATACTGCAATACCGCTCCTATGATTATTGAAATGCCGCAGATGGCCCCTAAGACGAAGAGTAGGATTGCCGCCCCCGCAGTCATGTTGACAAAGTTGAACAATTCATAGTTGAAGCCCCCGCCGACAGTTGAATGCAAAGAGAACCAAGAATTAATCGAAAGTAGGCCAAGAATGAGCGTTATGATGCCACCAATCAACGAGAGAATGAAGGCTGTAGTTGGCCTCTCAGTCATAGGAGTTCCATGACAAATCTGGCATTCAAGGGGAGAATCCGACCTTCTTCCAACCCCACCAAAAATGCTGTCTCAAATTTGGCTGAATCCATCAGAGCAGTGCTTCGGCGACTTTCGTTATCCCCGTCGTGATATCGTCGAGGTCTTCTTTGCTGTCCATCGGGCTGATGTCCAAGTGGACCGCCCTGCCCATCATTTCCAAGCTTCTCTGGTATTCTGGCGCTACCTCTTCCAGGCCCCCGATCAGATGCCCCCAGTGCGTGTAGACGTGCCCGTCATTCTTACCGGGCTCGTATACTAAACCGGGGTAGGCCCCGCTGGGCCTTCTGACGTTCTCGGCCATGAGCGCATCTCTGAAGAGCTTCGCCTTCTCCGGTGTCTCGACGAAGAAGATCAGAGCCACCCCCACCTCTCCGGCCGGGTCATTCTCCCTCCTCAGTTTGATTCCCTTGACCTTCGAGATTCCCTTCACCACCCTCTGCTTGTTCTTCCTTGTTTTGGCGACTATCGAATCCATCTTCCTCAACTGAACTCTGAGAATCGCCGACGCCAGCTCGTTGGCCCTGTAATTGACTCCGGGGAAAGGCTTGATCTTCAGCTTCAGGCCCTTCTCGGAAAGCCCCCGATACGGCGTCCCGGCATCGTGGAACATCAAGGAACGCTGGTAGAAGCCTTCGTCATTGGTGACAATGGCGCCCCCCTCCCCTGCAGTAATCATCTTGTTGAGCTGGAAGCTGAAGGTAGCGATGTCCCCGATTGAGCCTACCTTACTCCCATGGTATGACCCTCCTCCGCACTGGGCCGCGTCCTCGAGTAATGGTGCGCCGCTCTCCTTCGCTACGCGCGAGAGCCCGTCTAGGTCGCAGACAGAGCCTCGGATGTGGACGGCCATAATTGCCTTTGTCTTAGGAGTTATCCTCCTCTTCACGTCCGCAGGGTCGAGGGTCAAGGAGTCGTCGACGTTGGCCAGTACAGGTGTCCCCTTTGCGGCTACGATTGCTGCAGGGCACGAGACCCATCCGTAGGTTGGCAGGATGACCTCGGTCCCGGGGCCGACGCCTAGGCCGACAAGCGCCGTGTGGAGGGCCGCAGTCCCAGATGAAACCGCCAAGGCATATTTGGTACCCACGTAGGAGGCGAACTCCTTTTCGAACTTCGCCGTTATGCCCAGGAATCTGGGGCCGTAGAATCGATAGGGGGACTTGTATCTGAGAACCTCAGTCACCGCATTAATCTCCTCGTTGTCGTAGTACGTCGCACCAGGGTGCATCACCGACAGGGCCTCCTTTCTGACAGGTTTTCCACCGTAGAGCGCGAGCGAACTCTTACCCTTCAATCTCGACTCTCTTCCCTTTCTTCGCCGACTCGACGATCGAGTCCATGATCAAACAATTCCTGTACCCGTCGAGGAAGCTGGCACCCTGCGGGGAGACTGACCTCCGGTCAACTAGGCATTCGAGGTAGTGGTTCAACTCGTTGGTGAAACTGTTCTCCCAGGAAAATCCCCCGGCTTGGTTTGCCCAGTAGCGGGTCATAAACGGGTGTTCCTTTCCCAGGACGAGGACGTTCCTTGGACCCTCGAGCTTAGGGTCTTCTCCCGGGAGATACACTTCCAGTTCGTTCAGTCTCTCGAGGTTGAACATCAAAGAGTCCTTGGACCCGTGAGCCTCAAAAGCAAGGAAGTCCCTCCTCCCAGGAGTCATCCAAGAGGACTCGAGAAGGCCCACGGCCCCGTTCTTCAAGG
>DATGVR010000020.1:0-1680 GCA_035300255.1 Nitrososphaerales archaeon | reverse complement strand
CAACACGGGCGAGAGGATAAATGAAGTTTCCATCGAACCCCCCACACCGAGCGCCGTTTGGGTTCCACCGATCCGATAAGCCTGAGGACGAAGGTCCTTTCGGAGCTGGTCGGGACCTTCGCCATATCGTTCCTCGGACCTGCTGCAATCGTGGTCGGTTTCCTCGTTCCAGGACTCGATGCCACCCAGAGGCTGGTATTCGCAGCCCTCGTCCCCGGGGTTACCCTTGCCGTCGAAATCAAGTTCCTGGCTAAGTACTCGGGCTCCCACGTCAATCCTGCTATCACCGTCGCATTCGCTGCGGGTGGAAAGTTCAGGAGCGGACTGATACTCCCGTATTTCGCGACCCAGTTCGTCGGTGGGATGCTCGCGGGCCTGGCCCTGCTTCTGGTCTTCGATTCCAAGGTCCCTTCCGCTTCACTGGGCTCGAACATGGTTTCGGCCTGGGTCTCACTCCCGGAAGCATTTGTCTTCGAAGTGCTCGGGGCGCTGGTCCTCTGCCTCGTAGTGCTGTTCGACGTGGCGCTGGTCAAGGGGGCAGGGAAGCAGGGGATCGTGGCAGGGATCGCATTGACCATCCTAATCTACATCCTGGGTCCCGTCTCCGGAGGGTCCATGAATCCCGTCAGAAGCCTTGGACCTGCAATATTCTCCGGGTTCTTCGACCGACAGTACCTCTACCTAATTTGTCCCCCGATTGGAGCCGCCATCGCCGGCCTGGTCTTCAGAGCAGAACGCGGGAGACTCGCCGGGAAGCCCGCCTAGCTCAGGTAGCCAACAGGCCGAGGGTAACATCGACCCTCACCATCCTCCCCTCCTTCACTAGCACCTTTGTCAGCGTCCCCGATCCCGGTGAAGGGACTTCCACCTCGACCTTGGGGAACTCGAGCAGGACCACGGGTTCGTCTTTCCTTACGTGGTCTCCTTCTTTCTTCAACCATCTGACGACCGTCGCGGCTTCTGCCCTCATCCCTTCGAGCCTCGGAACCTTGATGCTGACTTCCAACGAGTAACACTATGGCGCCCAGGCTACATTTGTCCTAGAGAAAAAGCGATAAGAAATATGATAGCCCGGGGGCTGTCCCGTCTTCTCCTCTGACCGGACTATCGTTCTATTGTGGGGAGGACTTCTGGCTTGGTCGACTTTCTGGTGATCTGTTCTACTTTCTTCCTCGTGCCCTCGGGGTCCTTGACCCAGTTCACGTAGAACTCGTAGGGGCACTCGGCCAACGGCACTTCTCCAGCGGATTCCCTGGCCGTGTAGCCTCTGTGAAGCAACTTGAACAGATGGTTCTCGGCGGTCCACGTCTCCCTTGCGTTCCTGATCGCCGGGATGGATAGCTGCGCGTACTGCACCTCGTCCGGGGCTTCACCGCATTCTCCAAGAACCCTTCCGTCGAAGTCAACGATGTTGGAGTGTCCGAAGTAGTAGTATACCCCGTCCCAGCCTGCCATATTGGCAACTGCGACATAGGTGTTGTTCGCCCACGCCATCGCCGTCGCCATCAGCACCTGCTGGGCCTTTGACGGGTACATGTATCCCTGGATCCTTGCGACGAGCTCAGCGCCTTTCATTGCACAGTCTCTCCAGATCTCTGGGTAGTTGCCATCGTCGCAGATGATCAGGCTGACCTTGAGTCCCTTCGGACCCTCGGTGACGAATGTCTTGTTCCCAGGGTA
>DATGVR010000019.1:0-16658 GCA_035300255.1 Nitrososphaerales archaeon | reverse complement strand
GGTCGCGGGGAAGAACCCAAGTTCTGGGCCCTGCAGAAACTTCGCATTCTTCAGCGACAGGGTAGAACAGGTAAGAGCCACTATACGCTGAAGCGCTCCGGGACACTTTAGTTTTCCGGAATAGAGTTACTCACTTGAAATTCACGTTCATGGCGGCTCAGGGTGGCTCCGGCTTGGAATCCAATTTCGCTTTCTCTGCATTGACGAACGCTGTGACAATTCCATGGGCGGGGTTGGCTTGCAGAACCCGAAGTTGAACGGACGGATTGTCACGCAGAGTCTTTCTGAGCTCTTCCATTAGTCGATTCGAGTCCTTGACTCCCTCCCTGTTCGCTTCCGATACCACAGACTCATGGTCGCAGACAATGGTGAACCCGCCGAGGGAATCTATCAGCTCTTCGATGGCGAAGAGTATTGCTAGGACTTCTGCATCGTCGCTCTCCGTGGCCTCGACCCTTTTTGCATTATGTTCGCCGCTCCCTTCTACCAGGTAACCGACGTACGCTTCCCGCGGAAGACCCGGGTCGTGCATGTTCAGTATCTTCGCATCGACGTAGACCTTGGGGGTCTTAGAGAAAAATTGACGGACTTTCAACACTGTCCGAATTGTGAATGAGTCAGCCCTTAAATAACGTGTGAGGCTCTTCTCTCATGTGAGCGCCCAGACAGCCCCAATGGGGATGGCTCAGCCAGCTTCGCCTGAGGAGAAGTCCGGCCTGAACAAGGTGATGTGGTTCGGCATCATACAGATTGTCGGCATGGTCGTAGGATGGATTTCCGTTTTCTTCATTTTCGGCCTGCAATTCGGTACATTCTCAGGACTAAGTAGGCTCCCACCTAACGCGACCCAGGCGCAGGTAAGCGCTGCCCTCGGTCCCTTCTTTCAGAACTTTAGCCTCCTGGTTCCCGTGGACATAGGCGTGGGATTGGTGGCCGCCATCGTCCTGACCATGGGCCTGCGCGACATGTCTAGGGTCGATAGGTCGAAGTTCTCCGTGCCTTGGAAGCTTATGCTCTTCTTGATGCTCGGGTCGGTTCTAGCAGGAATCAGCGTGTACCTGATCTTCAACGATATCCCGGCGATAATTGCTCAAGCTCCAAGAACTTCAGGGACGCCCTCTTCAGCCTTCTTCTCTGTAATCGGGTCTCTGGTCCTCGCAGGCCTCGTCGCAGCAATCGGTGGGATTCTAGCCCTGATTGGACTCATAGGAGGCCAGATCCTCGGACTTTGGAGACTGGGATCGAGGTACAACGAAACAACCATAAAACTCGGAGCCATCTTCGTAATCATCCCACTCTTGAACCTCGTAGCGCCGTTCCTAATCTTAATAGGCGCCTACCAGGTAAAAGGGCGCCTTGAGAGGCCGATGTAGGTTGAGACGTTGATTTGCCCAAACTGCGGCAAACAGGTCGCTGACGGGAGCACATTCTGCCCAAGCTGTGGCAGGGACCTCAGACTGGCGACTTCGAGTCAGGCCCTGATGCTGGTGACTTCACCCTTCGCACCTGGGTACAAAGTCGACAAGGTTTTGGGCCTCGTCTATGGGATCACAGTGCGCTCACGCGGCATCGGGGGCAACTTGATGGCCGGGCTTCGTTCAATCGCCGGAGGGGAAATCCATGAGTACACCGAGATGGCACATCAAGCAAGGCAGCAGGCGCTCGACAGGCTGGCCGACCACGCCAAGGGAATGGGAGCCAACGCGGTGATCAGCGTCATGTTCGACTCAACTGAGATAGGGCAGACCATGGACGAGATTATTGCATTCGGCACGGCTGTCGTAATCTCTCCTGTAGACGGGACTCAAGACTTAGTCAGACTAAGTTAGCGCGGCGCAGGGGTCTCGCTGTCTTGGGCAATACGTTCCTTGCCCTAATTTTGAATAGGCATTTTAGGAAGCTTGCTTTAGGTCACCCACCGATTTGGAGTTCTTCCGACGTTGTCCCAACTGCGGTAGAAGGTTCGTTGTAAAGGTGGACAAGGAGGTGCTGGTCGATAGTGAAAGAGACACTATCAAGCAGATACACGACCTGGCCATGCCAAGGGCCACCATGGGAGGAGGAGCCATGATGCCGGTTGCTGCAGTCACCATCGAGGTCCCGATTGAGAGGGACACATTCGAAGTCACCTACGAATGCAAGCATTGCCATCATCAATGGAAGGAGACACTCGTAGTCGTAAAGAAAGAAGGTGCGCGGGGCAGGAACGATAGCATCACCCGCGCCTAGCTCTAATATTATCTACCAGAACCATATGAAGGTCACATTTGCCGTCGTTGTACCTGGGCTCGAGACGCATCGACTACGCAGTGGTAAGGGGAAACAGCCGGAGGTACACCTACTTCCGCTTCAGGCCAGACCTGACCATCGAAGTCATCCTTCCCAGAGGTAGAGTCGTCGACGTCGAGAAGGCCCTGCGGGACAGGTCAGTGTGGCTGCAGCACGAGTACGAGAAGCTATCTAAGATCAAGGATGTCCTCGGCAACGACACAGTGATGTATGATGGGAAACTCCTGAAAGTCGTATTCTCCCAAAGCCCAGGGGATTCCCTGGTTCCAGACCTAGTCAAGAGGGAAGTCGTCGTCCACACTAGCGAAAGGAAGAGGTTCAGGGAGCTTGTCCGAAGATGGTTCCTCAAGGAGAGTTCTGCCTATGTTGTAAGGATGGTGGCCGAGATGGCTCCGAAACTCGGCGTAAGACCAAGCAGGGTCGACGTACGAGAGATGGGCAAGTGGGGCTACTGCACAAGAAGTGGCAGGCTGTCGTTCAGCTGGCAGATGATTGCCCTTCCGGAGAAACTCAGAGAATACGTGGTTCTTCACGAGCTGACTCATCTGCGGGAGTTCAACCATTCCTCCGCTTTCAAACGAAGGCTCGCCGTCTTCTGTCCTGACTTTCGAGCGCGCGAAAAGGAACTCAGCCTTGTCACGCCTTACAATAGGCTCGCACCACCAGGGTAGTCAGGCAAGGTTTTTGTCAGCGAAGGCTCGTCACATTCTCGAGGCTGCTCCGACCTGAAGTGCTACTGCGGGTTTACCAGCGAGACCGAACACGAGCTGAAAGACCACATTCTGAAGACCCACGGAGCTAGGGACGGCGACTGGAAGGGTTGGGTCAGCAAGTAGACTTCGTCGGCTATCTCAGCGCGATCAGAGGGTCGAAGCCAGATGTATGACGTTATGGTCCAGGGGACCAGCCTCTTCTTTCCGAATAGTATAGTCACCTGAAAGACGAACTAGAGACGGGGCTTCACTTCTGGCCCCTTTCTCTACCGAACTTCCTTTTGTTGCGAAGGCTGATAGCAACGTAGAAGACGAAGATCACTACTATTACCAAGGGGCTGGCGAACAGCCGGAAATACAAGAGCACGATAACGACCGCCGCGATGATAGGTAAAGCTAGGAGAAGCTTCGTCCTCGGCTTCAATCGGGCCAGCGCCGCCTAGGCCCTGAGACGTCCAGCGAGGCCTATCTTCTTCAGCATCGCCAAATATCGGGGATCCGAGCGATAAGGTTCCATCCATCTTTCAATCCCCATGAGCAAAAGGTACCTGTCGTAGCCTTGGTAGGCTCTTTCGAGCCACTCGAAGCCCTCGTCCCTGTCGCCGAGAATGAAATGTATGAAACCGATGAAGGAGGGACTCAAGTTCTCCCCCTTGTAAACCGGCTCGATTTCAGACAGGATTTTTCGAGATTCTTCTTCCATCCCCAGGCGAGCATAGACAAAGGCGTACACCATATTCCCATCTGCGGGGCCAACCAACTTCGCATATTTCTCCGCAGCCTGGATAGCTTCAGATTTCATCGACGCGCCGATGTAGTTTTCGATCAGAGTAGGGTAGCCAGTGGAGAAGTTAGGGTCCATATCGATGACTCGTTTTGCCTGAGCAATCCCCTTATCGAATTCTCCCCTGTAATAATGCCCATCTGCGATGTTGGCGTTGATTATTAGCGAAAGCGGATTCAGCTCCAACGCCCTGTTGATTTCCTTCCACGATTCCTCCCAGCGGTTCTCGAACCCCAACAGCTGCGCGTACCACTGGTGGGCCGAGGGATAGCTGGGGTTGAGTTCAATCGCTCTCTTGAATTCTGTTTCGGCACGGTCAAGGTCCCTCTCAAACCCTGCCGCGACCGCCGCAAGAACTGCGTGAGCTTCTGCAAGGTCGTCGTCCAGCGAAAGCGCCTTCAGCGCAAACTCCTTCGCCTTCGGGTACACCACCGCCGGGTCCTCGTATAAGTTGGAAGCGATTATGTTGTATGCCTGAGCGATTCCTGCGTAACCCATTGCGAATCCTGGGTCAATGCCAATCGCTTGCTCAAAGAGTTCGACTGCCTTTCTCAGCGCTTCGGAGTTCCGCTTGTTCCAGTAGAATATCCCCTTCAAGTACAAGTTGTAGGCTTCAGGGTTCTTGGTACTTCCTCTCTCCAGTCGCCTCCTTTCCGATTCGACCAGCTGGACCTCTAGAGCCTCAGCGACTTTACCCGCTACTTCGCTCTGGACAGTAAACACGTCGTCGAGTTGCTTGTCGTAGTTCTGAGCCCACAGGTGCCCCTCGTTCTTCACATCGATCAGCTGCACAGTTATCCTGACCTTGGGGCCCGCTTTCCTCACGCTCCCTTCAACAACGGTCCCAACGCCCAGCTCCCTGCCAATGTCCGCCACCCGCTTCGTGGCGCCCTTGTACTGCATTACAGACGTCCTTGCTATTACCGTGAGTTCCCTTACCGACGAAAGTGCTGTGATCAGCTCCTCGGTCATGCCTTCCGCGAAGTACTCATCGTTCGGGTCGGGGCTCATGTTTTTCAGCGGAAGCACCGCCACTCGGCGGGTGTCCAGATCGGCCTCTTCGACTGTGCGTTTCTCCCAGGGCATGACTATTCTGTAGACGTCCATGGGCACGCTGACGTTCTTTAGTGTCTTGCTTTCGAGTAATTGCATTGAGGCTTCGAGCTTGTTGCGGACGTGGTCGTAGGCTTGTTCGGATATGCAGACGCCCCCGGGCTGGGCAATGGGCTCAATCCTGGAAGAGACGTTCACGGCATCCCCTAGTATGTCACCCTGACTATGAACGACGTCCCCCACATGAATCCCAATGCGCATCTGCATCCTCTCCTTCTCCGGCAGCATCGAGTTCCTTTCGTGCATTGACGTCTGAATCGCGATTGCGCACTCGACCGCCTCCAGAGCACTGGCGAACTCGACCAGGAAAGCATCCCCAATGGTCTTAACCTCGACCCCGCGGAACTTAGCGACTATCGGCCTGACGACTCCGCGGTGCTCTTCTAGAAGTTGAAGGGCGAGGTTTTCGTTAGTTTGACCGAGGGTTGTGAAACCGACGACGTCGGTGAACATGATCGCTGCCAGTCTTCGCTCGGTCGCCGACAACGGGGTTCGCAGCAATCGCTTGAAGATAAAGCCTCGTGCCCAGAAAATCAGATTGCGAGGCCGAAACCCTGGACAAACGACTCGGCCCTCCTCATCTCGATGAGAAAGCTGACCCCTTTTGTCGTGAGCCTATAGGTCCTGTTCTCTCCCTCCTGGGTCACCTCGATAAGGCCCTTCGATGTGAGGTCGTCAAGATACCTCACGAGTCTTTCATGAGAAAGATTTGCCTTGTAAAGGATGTGCGTCGGCTTTGCGTCTCCCTCATCCCTGACAGCGTTGAGGATGTCCAAGTTGATTCTGAGGACACTCCTCTGCTTCTCAGGTTGAGCCAACTATTTCGCTCCTTACTACGAACACGAGCAAAGAGACGAAACCGAGAAACTGTACGCTCGTGCCTATGAGGAAGAGAACGCCCCCAAGAGTCACCACCGAGGCGAGGAGGATCAGATGAGCCAAAAAGACCAAAGTGAACGCGATGAGCACAATTCCTGAGAATCCGCCCTTCCCCCTCGAACGCATGAGGACTCCCTGGAAGACAACAAAAGCTAGCAAAAGGAGGGCCACGAAGTAACTCAGGAGCGAGAAACTGTAGAGGCCCAGCACAGCGGAACCTGCAAGAGCCACCGGTGCTAGCTTCTCTCCCCGCCCGCCGTACGCCGCCCGAGCATACCCTACAGCAATGACTAGGTAGGCGACCATCTGAATGGCCAGGTAGGTTACCGACGCGAACAGAATCAGAATTCTGTCGGCGAATGATTCGACAAGCGTCTTGCCAGAAACCAGCGAGGTTCCTGCGTCAGCGATGAGCCCGACTCCGAGAAGCATGAACCCGATGCTTATCGCTCTGAGGACAGAGTTGTCCAACAGCCTGTTGGCCCTGTAGGCGTAATAGCTTGTGAGAAGCGCAACGATGGCGCTCAAAATGTTGAGCGAGAATATAATGGCCCCGGGTGCCAGCATTGGCTGGTCTTCGGGTCCTACTTGCGGCTTTAACCTTTCGGAGAGAAAGTAAGGACCGAACGTCCAGACCTTCCTTTCCGCCCCGCTAAATACGATCCGCGCCTAGAATCCTCCGAACGCAAAATGAACACGAAGAAAATTGCAATCGCGTCCACCATCGGGGCATTCGCGGTCATGGCTCTGCTCTTCGCATTCCCTGCGATGGCGGCCTCACCTGGCGCCCAACAGAATCCCAACGTCCAGCAACTCCTTCAGCATCAACAGAACGGTGCAGTCGACAAGATTCAGCTCTCTGTCGGCCAGACCATTACCCTGACCAGCGTGGCCGGCGGCTACCGGGAAGTCGGGAACCCGGCCGTCAACGGCACTGCCTCTGGTTCCATGACCCTTCAGGTGACCGGCGCTTTCAAGGGAGGGTATGCCCTCACGGTCACCGGCGGGAGCCTTGTCATCGGCGGAACAACCTACACCATCTCCAGCGGCTCCTCCGAACTCGGTCCCTACGGGGCCCGAATGATAGGGCAGGGACAGGCAGGGACCGCACAGTTCCTGTTCGCGGGCCGGGACCTTGGTAAGTTTGGCAGCACCAACTATGGCATCCTCAACGTCGACCTGAAGGACGGGTCCACAGAGTTCGCGGCGCGATTGCTGGTAACCGTTTCGGCATAGATCGGCGCGGGTTCAACCCACGCCCTTCCCCCTCTTTTCGTCGCAGTTCGGCGGAGCCTCTGCGTCAGATTAATACAGAAGCGAATGGAGACTCCCTCGTTCTAGATTGGATTACCGAAGGCTCGGCAGCGCAGGAATCAAACTCAGCGAGCTGTCGCTGGGCGCCTGGGTCACCTACGGCGGCCAGGTCGGTGAGGAAGTGGCGACCAAGTGCATGTCAAAGGCCTACGAGCTGGGAGTCAACTTCTTCGACAACGCCGAGGCCTACGCCCATGGCAACGCAGAAGTGGTCATGGGGAACGTCATCAAGAAGCTGGGATGGAAGCGGGAGGATATTGTCGTCTCCAGCAAGGTGTTTTGGGGCGGCCACGGCCCCAACGACGAAGGCCTCTCGAGGAAGCACATCTACGAGGCCTGCCGCAGGTCCCTCAAGCGCCTTCAGCTAGACTATCTCGACCTATTCTTCTGCCATCGTGCCGACCCCGGCACTCCCATCGAGGAGACGGTCCGCGCAATGGACGACCTCGTTCACCAGGGCCTCGTACTATACTGGGGAACCTCTGAATGGAGCGGTGCAGAAATCATGCGCGCCCACGGCATAGCCCGTGAGCTCGGCCTTACCCCTCCGCAGATGGAGCAGCCGCAGTACAACATGCTCCACCGCGAGAGAGTGGAGAAGGAGTACCTCCCCTTGTACAGGGAAATTGGGTTGGGCACGACCACATGGAGCCCCCTCCTTTCCGGTTTGCTCAGCGGTAAGTACAACAAAGGGATCCCGTCCGGCACCAGGGCCTCACTCGAAGGGTACGGCTGGCTCAAGGAAAACGTAATCACGTCTGAGAACATAGCCAAAGTCAAGGCACTCGAGCCCATCGCCAAGGACCTAGGTTGCACCGTGGCCCAGCTTGCACTTGCTTGGGCTCGCAAAAACGAGAATGTCAGCACTGTTATCACCGGCGCCACGCGCCCCGAGCAGGTCGAGGAGAACATGAAGTCCCTGGATTACGTCTCTGCCCTAACCAAGGAGGTGATGCGGCGGATAGATGGCGTCCTGGGGAACAAACCCGACCTCAGCATAGGAGATTAGGCATGAACACAACCGAAGCGGTCAAGACCAAACTGGACGTCCGGGAATTCGATTCGAAGCCAGTGGGAGCGGACGTCAAGATGGCAGTCCTCGAGGCCGCGAGACTTACACAAAGCGGAGTCAATTCCCAGCACTGGCGCTTCATTCTCGTCCAAGACCCGAAGAACCTGTCCCGCCTGGCCAAAGACAGCACCTCAGGAGCGTGGGTCGCAAGGGCAAACTTCGCTGTGATCATATGCACCGACCCCAAGAAGGGATACCATGCCATCGACGCAGCTAGGGCCGCCCAGGACATGCAGCTCACGGCCTGGGACCACGGAGTCGCCTCCGGGCTCTACACTGGAATCAAGCAGGCGGATGTCCGCCATGACTTTGGGGTCCCCGACGAGCTCAACACGACGATCGTCGTTGCCTTCGGTTACCCCAGGCGTAAGCTGCTGGGAAAGAAGAACAGGAAGCCCCTGTCGGAGGTGGCCTTCTTGGAGAAATACGGAAACAGCATCGAAGCACTCCATAAATGAGATTCCAAAGCTTGGTGCGGCAGTTCCAAGAAACAGGCCTCCTTCTCCTTTCAGACAAGGCCCTCCCCAACGTGGTCGGTCTGGTCGCCGGCCCGAAGGTTAAGGGGTCATGGTGGGGCCACGAAAGAGGGCACGAGATATTCGGCGTGCTCAAGCAGCTCGAGGCTCATCCTGACACCCTGACCACGCGGCTGGTCTCGGGCAAGGTCACCTATCTTCACCGCAGACACTGGCCCGAATTTCTGTCTGTGGCCACCGCGAGGGAGATATGGCAAACCCAGAAGCTCTCAGCATCAGCGCGTCGTCTTCTTTCGATGGTAGACCAGGAAGGCGAGGTGAGGACTGACAAGATCGGGTCATTCAAGGGCCTTGGCGAGGCGGCTCGTGAGATAGAAAGGAGGCTCCTTGTGTACTCCGAGGAGATACACACTGAGAAGGGCTTCCACGCCAAGGCCCTGATGGCCTGGTCGCGGTCCCCGAAGATTAGAGACCTGCGGCTCAGGCTGGGGGATTCACGGGCGGCCAAGGAGAAACTAGAGAAATTAATCGATGGCCTAAATTCGAGATACAACGGGAGAGGGAAGCTGCCTTGGCGACAATAATATACAGAGGCTCTGGTTCCCTAGCCAGGTCATGATTGCATCAACATTAGAAATGGGGGCTCGCGCTCCCGACTTCAACCTTCCAGGGGTTGACGGCAAGAATTACTCCCTCGCAACTTTCGCAGGGAAACCGGCGCTCGTCGTCGTCTTTTCCTGCAACCACTGTCCATATGTGAAGGCCTACGAAGACCGTATGATCTCAATTCAAGGGGAATACGCAGACAAAGGTGTTCAGTTTGTCGCCATCAACTCCAATGACGAAAAGGCCTACCCCGAGGACAGTTTCCCTGAGATGGTCAAGCGTGCGAGGCATAAAGGATTCAACTTCCCATACCTGCGAGACGAAAGCCAGGAGGTGGTCGAAGCTTACGGCGGCGTATGCACCCCGCACGTCTTCGCCTTCGACGGCAACAGAACCCTGCGGTATCGGGGAAGGATCGACGACTCGAGAGACGCCTCAAAGGTTACAACCCATGACCTGAGGAACGCCCTGGACGACGTCTTGGAGGGGAAAGCGGTCCGGGTGCCGGACACCAGGCCCTTTGGCTGCAGCATCAAATGGTACTCCATAAAGCCGCAGTGACGTCGTAATTGGTCGTCAACCGCTTCCAGGTCATGACAGTGCTTCAGGCCGCCCGGGCATACGTCCTTGGTCTGCCAATCGAGTCGGCTTACTCCTGGGGGCTCAATCGCGCCACATTCATTGCTGCGGCCAAGCGTGGCTTCAAAGGAGGGGCAAGTGCAGGGAAAGGAGGCTCGAAAGGCGGAGAGCCCTCTAAGGACCCGGACACCTACCATTTGGGCGACGACAAGGCCTTCAAGACGGTAAGGGATGGTGTTCTGCTCTTCACGATAGGCGGCAAAGTTCAGACGAAGGAAGAGTTCGACAAACGCGTGAAGTCGAGGTTCGGGGACAACTTTTCTTCCGCATGGAAGGAGGCGCTCACCTATGTGAAGGGTTTTGATAGGGAAACTCTGCTTTCTTCGGGCGAATTCTTCCGAACGGTGTACCGGCCGGTGCGGGATGAACTCGCAGATAAGTGGACCGAGGCGAGTCAGGTCAGCGATAAATAGAGAATCAAGTCCCTAGGGCCGACCAACAACGGCCAAACCTTTCGGGTTCGGATGGAAGAAAGATCCCCACGACGAAAGGGACTGGAAGTACGCCCCGCCACCCGGCGCGGGCAAGCTCCCAGGAAGAGCAGACCTGCGGCCCTACTTTCCACCGGCGTACAACCAGAAGAGCCTCAACAGCTGCAGCGCCAACGCCATAGCCGCGGCCGTTGAGTTCGACCTGATGAAAGAGAAACACGAACGGGTTATCTTCCCGTCCCGCCTTTTCCTCTTCTACAACTCCCGCGCCATGGAAAGGACCGAGCGGACTGACAACGGCGTCTACATCCGGGACGCCATCAAGGCACTGGCTTTACACGGCGACTGCCCAGAGAGCCTCTGGCCATACGTCGAGAAGAAGTTCGCCACGAGGCCCCCAAAGAAATGCTACGAGAAAGCGCTCCAGTACAGAGCGGTTCAGTACTATCGGATACACCGCAACCTGGGCGACATGCGCTCCTGCCTCGCTTCCGGCTTCCCCTTCGTCTTCGGCTTCTCAGCCCATGAAAAGTTCCGTGACATTGTAAAGAAAACGGGCCGCCTAGAAATGCCTGCACCCCGCGAAGGCGTCATCGGGAAGCACGCAGTCCTGGCTGTGGGCTACGAAGACGCCGAGCGCCGATTCATGGTCAGGAATTCTTGGGGGCCCAAGTTCGGCCTTACGGGCTACTTCACAATGCCCTACGACTACCTCCTCAAGGAAGACCTCTCCGCGGACTTCTGGACCATCAGAGTAGTCAGCTAGTACGGCTGCTCATGATTCCCATTCGTATGTCTGCCTTGGTCCCCTCGGGGGACGAAGCATATTTGCTGTAGACGGGGAGGCTCCTGAAGTACAGGAGAGAGGAATCATGTTCCTCCACAGCCCTCTCTAGCCATCGGCCTCCCTCGGCCGACCGTCCGAGGCTGAGCATCACCAGGCCGACAGAACAGGGCGAGTAGTAGACGTCGGCCTTCCCCAGTACCTCATCGAGAATCCTCGCAGCTTCCTCCTTGTCACCTGCCTCCGAGTACGCGAAGGCCAGGTCGAGCTTGGTGGTGTGGTCGGATTTCTCCAGATCCGCCAACTCCTTCGCCTCTTCTATTGCCTCCGAATACTTAGACTGGGCCAGGTTCACCATTGCCAGCCAGTAGTGGATCGATGGCATGTTAGGGCTGTCCTCCTGCACTCTCTTCAGCATGTCAACAGCCTCCTGGTATCGGCCGAGTCCGAACTGTGTCACCGCCACGCTCTGTCTTATCACCAGAGAGAAAGGGTCCAGGGCAAGTGCCCGCCTGATCACCACCATCGCCTCTTCGTACCTTCTCTGGAAGTTGAGGAGGACGGCGTACCAATGGTAAGCCGGGACGTAGTTGGCGTTGAGCTCCATCGCAGTCTTCAGCTCCCTTTCTCCTTCCTTGAAATCCCATCCATGGTTGATGTGGAAGAGCCCGAGGGAGGCGTGTGCCTCGGCGAGGGAACCATCGATGTCCAGGGCCCGGATTGCGTTCTGCCTGGCCTTCTCCCCCGCCTCCGTCGACGCCATCCATCTGTAGTCTGCGAGTATCATGTAGCTGTCTGCCAGGCCAGTGTAGGCCCTAGCGAAGTTGGGGTCGGACGCCAGTGCCTCCTCGAAGTACTTGATTGCCTTCTTGACTCCCTCCTGCGTCCTCTCATTCCAGAAGTAACGCCCCTTCAGGTAGAGGTTGTATGCTTCAGGGCTCTGAGTCTCTTTCGTCCCCAGCTTTTCCTTTTCCTTAGTGAGCAGCTGGACCTTCAGACCCTGAGCAACCTGCTCCGCAATCTCCCCCTGGACCTGGAACACGTCATTCAGATCTCTGTCGTAGCTCTGAGACCAGACGTACCTGTCTGTGTCCACCTCGATCAGCTGGGCAGCGATCCGCACCTTGTTTCCGGCCTTCCTCACGCTACCCTCGAGTATAGCGTCCACACCGAGCTCCCGACCCACCTGCTCCATCGAAAGCGCCGTGTCCCTGTACCTCATCGCCGAAGACCTGGAGATCACGCTCAGCTCTCCGATCTTGGACACAGTAGAAATGAGCTCCTCTGTGATTCCATCTGCGAAATATCTGTCGTTGGGGTCCGGACTCAGATTGTTGAAGGGGAGAATCGCCACCCTGCTGCGAGGTGGGGTAGGGCGGATTTCCTGTTTCGTCTCGACGGATTCGGTCTCGACCGCGAATATCTCGATAGGATTGGGAAGATTCCTCAGTTCACGCTTCCCGAGAGAATTCAGCCGCCATTGCACCTTCCCTTCCACCTGGTCCACTACCTGGCGCGTTACGCAGATGCCCCCTGCTTCCGCAAGAGGTTCCACCCGCGAGGCGACGTTGACTGCATCGCCGAGAATGTCTTCCCCGGAATGCACCACGTCCCCGACGTGGATGCCTACCCTCACCATGGTCCTCCGGTCATCCGGGAGAGTTGAGTTCAGTCTGACCATCTCTTTCTGAAGCTCCACGGCGCAGTTGACTGCCTCCACGGCACTGGCGAACTCGATAAGGAAACCGTCCCCCATGGTCTTCACCACCCTCCCTTCATACTTCGGGAAGACCGACATCAACAGCTTGCGGTAGGTTTTGAGAAGTTCCAGGGCGGCGGACTCATCCCGGGAAGAAATCGAAGTGTACCCCACAACGTCGGTGAACATGATCGCGCCCAGCCTCCGTTCCCCCACAATCAATGCTCTCCCATGAACGCGCTACCCGCGCGTGGTTTAAGGTTGGCCCCGGGAAATCTCGACCCGGCTCATGCGTAGCGTTGCTGCCTAAGCCAGGAGTGGATGGCGAGGGTTGCCACAGCCTCCATGGTGGTGTTCCTCTCCTCCGCTGCCCTTCTCAGGCCGTCCGCGACCCTTGGGTCCAGGAGTATCTCTAGCTTGACGGCGTGCAGATACGAGACTTCTTTCTTGATGTCCTCCAAGGGCCTCTGCGGGGCCATGACGAAGTGGCTCACGACATTCTCCGCCTCCGGCGTGGGCATGGGGGCAATCGTCTGAGCCAACTCCTTGAGCTGAGACGCCCTCTCCCTCTTGGGGAGGTCTTGGACAGTCTGCGCCTCCTCGGCGCGGTGCAAGAACGTAGCGTGCCTTACCGGCAGGACTCCCTTCTGCCTCTCCTTTGCGAGGGGCGCCTGCTTGACCGTAATCTCCGCACCCTTTGACTCCCTCCTTATGCTGCGCACGGCTTCCACCGCGTTTATCCTATCGTCGATGTATCTCCTCGACTTGCCGAGCGCCTTTGCAATCTGGTCTGGCGACCCGTAGGCGCGGGGGTTCGCCTTCCTGAGTGCGACTATCGCATCGTACTCTTCCTCGGGTTCGATGTCTCTTCTCTGTATGTTCTCGACAAGGGAAACAATGATCGCTTCTTCGTCGGTCATCGGTCTCACGATTGCCGGTATTCTCTTGAGACCTGCAATCCTCGCTGCCTCGAACCTCCTCGACCCTACAACAAGCTCGTACCTTCCACCGATGGGCCTGGCGAGCACCGGCTCTAGAATCCCCTTCTCCTTGACAGAATCTACCAGGTCACCGACGTCTCCTGGGCTCTTCCTGACGTTAGTCTTCCCGACAAATAGTTTGGAAAGCTCGACCGACATGATGGACCCGGTCTGTTCCTTCCAACTCTGTTGCGCCGAGGTGTACCTGGCCAACTTCGATGATATCATCGCCGCGGGGCCTCTTAAAAGTATCCGGGGCCTTCAACAGAGAAGAACAGGTCCCAGCCTTTCAGGCCCCCTTGTCCCTGAAACTTTATACTCGTGGGTCGGGCCCAATGTCTAACATGCTGACTCAAGAACAGATGGAGAAGATGAAGGCGAAGCTTGACAAGGAAGCGGTCAACGTCTGCTTCAACAAAGGGACTGAGGCCCCTTTCACCGGGAAGTACTGGGACAACCACGAGAACGGGATATACGCTTGCGTCGTCTGCGGAACCCCGCTCTTCACTTCCGACACCAAGTTCGAGTCAGGGACCGGCTGGCCGAGCTTCTTCCAGCCAGTGTCGAAAGGAAACGTCAAAGAGGATAGCGACCGCAGTTTCGGCATGGTCAGGACCGAAGTATCATGCGGCAATTGCGGGGTTCACCTCGGTCATGTCTTCGACGACGGCCCCAGGCCTACAGGGCTGCGCTACTGCATCAACTCAGCAGCGCTCGAGTTCAGGAAAGCTTAGCAGCCCGGTCAGGCAGGGCGCCAATAGTCACCATATCGCCTGAGGATCGTTCCCCCAAGAGCCCAGCCATCGGTCCCCCCCTCTAACGGTGCAGTATTCTACACCTAGCGGGCTGGCGCTCGCCCAGACTACTTGACGAGGAGTCTCACCCCCTCTCATACCTCTCTCACGGTCTCATCCCTGGTTGATAAGCCCCAACAGAGACTTTCGATGGTTCGGGACCCTTCGCGCTTCTCATGCGGCTGAAATTTGGTTAACCAAAGTGGAGCGCCATTTTGACAGCCTATCCCTTAGGGGGCTCCGGCCGGGTCTTGGCGAACGCTTTGTCATCCCAGGGCCTTAGGCGGGGACCAGCACGCTTCGGAAGCACTCCAAGGAGGATTTCGGGGCTGCTCCGACCCAAGGGCCTTGTCAGGTCCAGAGACATGAGACCCCTTTTCGCGGTCTCCCAAGTTCCTCACAAGAAGCAGAGATACGAGACCGTGGGGGATTGGATACCGGGGAAGCCAGCCCAGATCAGGGTGAGCAAGATGAAGGACCATCGCTATGTCTTCCTCGTGGCACTCCATGAGATGATCGAGTATGAGCTCTGCAAGATGCACGGCATCACCGACAGGGAGGTGGTGGCTTTCGACGTCAACTTCGAAGCTGAGCGGCGGATGAACATCCATTCCATCGATGCGGAGCCAGGGGATCACCCGAAGGCCCCCTACAGGAACGAGCATGAGTTCGCGACCATGATCGAGATGATGGTGGCAAAGAAGCTTGGGGTGAGCTGGTCAGACTACGGGAAGACGGTTTTGTCCCTGGGGCCGAAGCCCCGAAAAATGATGGTCAAGCCATACCTCCGAGACCGAAACAAGCGATAGTCTCCAGACTTTCCGCCTTAATCGCTGAAATCTGAAGCAGTGGGTTTAAATCAGTTCCAGCAAGTTTCTCAGCGAATGGCGGGTGCCTCCGACGCGGTTTCTCTAATCGGTGCCGTACCCTTCTTCGGCGGTCTTGACGAGAAAAAGAGAAACTCAATCGCTTCCCAGGGGAAGGAACTTTCATACAAGTCCGGGGACTCGATAGTGGACGAGGGAACCATGGGCGTTGGTTTCTACCTGATCCTCGACGGCAGGGCCGAAGTCCGCAAGAAGGGCAAGGTCCTAGCCAGCCTGCAGAAGGGTCAGTTCTTCGGTGAAATGTCACTTATCGACGAGCAACCACGGTCTGCGGATGTTGTCGCCGTCGCCCCGACAAGATGCTGGGCCCTCTCGTCTTGGGCCTTCAGCTCGATCGTGAAGACAAACCCCGAGATTGCCATGATGATGCTGAAGGAGATGGTGAAGAGACTTCGTACTTCACAGACCCCGCATAACGAGCCTGCCTCCTGACAAGCTAAGATTGCAACGGGTTTCACTGGTATGACACAATGAAAGTCGGTCTGAGCACGTGGTCTCTGCTGAGCATGGACGTGTTATCCGCTGTCCAGACGATTGGCGACGCCGGTTTCGAGTACATAGAGCTCTGGGGTGAGGCCCCACATGCGCTCCCCGGCTGGACGAACAAGAAGGCGCTGAAGGACGCGCTCTCGTCCTACAATATGTTGGTCACCCTGCACGCTCCCTTCACCGACCTCAACCCCGCCTCCCCGTTTCAGCCTGTCAAAGGCGCGATCGAAAAGACCCTCGATTCTTTCGTAACTTTCGGCGACTACCTTGGCGCGACCATAATCACTATCCACCCGGGGAGCGTCCACAGCGAGGCCATGGTGCCAACCTCTGCCGAGAGTGCGGTGGCAACCTTGCGCAGGATGGTGAGAGTAAGCGGCGGACGCCTCGCTATCAACATCGAAAACCAGACGAAGAGCAGGTCGAAGTATCACTTCCCTCTCGCCAGCACCGGCGAATCACTCGACCTAATCCTCGCCGAAGTGGAAAGACTCGGCTTCACCTTGGACACTGGACATGCTCACGCCAATGGGCAGAGTTCAGTTTCCCTGGCCCAAAGGGCCGGCCCCAGGCTCACGGAGGTCCACCTGAGTGACAACGGCGGCGCCTCCGACGACCACCTCATCCCCGGAGAAGGAACCGCAGACCTCAACAGCATACTGCATGAAATTTCAGGTAAAGACATCCTCGTCTGCCTCGAATTGGACCC
>DATGVR010000018.1:0-3951 GCA_035300255.1 Nitrososphaerales archaeon | reverse complement strand
GTTCTTCTTCCGTATCTCTGCGATAATCTTTTTCTGCCGCTCAGTCAACGGGACACCGACGAAGCGCCCGCCGGCGCCTGACTCGACGTGTCTTGTCCTAGAAGTCATGTATTCCAGCATTAGCTTGGCCTTGCGTCGTTTGGTTGTCATGTATGGGATTACCCTAGGCAACAATGCCAGCATTTCATCTCGCCTGAAGAACAGAAGGTATCCTTGCTTCCAAAGCTTGTTGGGACGAGGTTTGGTCTTCACGATGTGCCCTCCGAAGCGACGCTGAAGCGATCTTATCATGACGAGGTCGGTGTTTGAGATGTAGAGTTCAGGCCCATAAGCGAAGGACGTTCGTCCTTTCCTTCGAATTGTCTGTCGGGTAATGGTGACTGTGCCTTCGCCATCAATGATCCCTGCAACGTACGCGTAGTCAGTCTCAGCAAGGCCTTTAGCTTGAACCGTCATACTGTGGACTAGAGTAGAATGGTGGGGGAGGATATAACACCTGCTAGGGATTCAGCCGCTCAATTATGGTTAAGATGGGTGTAGAAGATCATTAACCCCAATCAAAATCTTGGGAGACCTAAAGATAGTGAAGGGGTGGTCGCTCATCTTTACTTCGAGATGACGGCCTTGGGTTTCCTCTTAGCTACGGGGACGGCTGGCAGTCTGGCTGAGCCTTTCTCCTCGACTAGCGCCCAGGCGTCGTCGAGCTTCAAAATCCCCTCGCTCATTCCCATCAAGAGCCAGAGGCGCCCATCCTTCCTCTCGTAGGGATAGACCACGCTTGTGTAGAAGTTGTACCCCCTCCCCCAGGAGAAGAAGGCGACGAGGGCCATCTGTTTCTCCGTCAGGTACCTCGCGAGCTGGGTAACTCTCGAAACCGTTTCCCCGACTTTCTTATCTGTATCCGGAGCGAGCTGGTAGACCTCCTTGAACTTGTACTCGGAGACTCTTTCCAGAGGGACGAACCCGTCCTTCTCCACTTCGATTCTCTTTGTCCTGTCGAAGGGCTCCACCTCCTCTCCCTCCTGTTTGTCGTACGTCTGGCTCAGCGGGATCTCAATCCATTTGCCTTCGAATTCGAGTTCGTATTTCAGGAAGTACCTTTTCTCTGTCTTGACTGTAATCGGGAAGTCCCCCTTGTACTTGACGAGCTTCTTGACTTCCTCGGGAGATACCTCCTGCATGTCGAGCCTCTCTCCGGCAGGGCCCTCCTTGTACCTGTAGATTCTCGGGACCTCGCGGCTGACAACTTCTTTTCCTGTCTTTTTGTCAAGCTTGGTCACCTTCACTGGCTGGAGGTCCCCGTGGGCCTTCGCGGCTCTCAGGTGGTACTCCACTGCCCCAAGTCCCAGGGTCGGAATGTCCAGGCTAAGGACCCCTCGCCACGAGGCCTTTGAGACAGCCGCGCTGTCTGCCTGCTTCTCAACCTCAGAGAAGATGTCATTTTTGGGCAATTTCTAACTGAAACCTGTCTCTAAGTTAATTAACGTTATTCCGCATTCAGCAGTCTCAGGACAGGTCTTACTTCAGAGAGCGCGCATACGGTTATTCTTCGGGTTGTGCTCTACTTCAGCGAGCTTCAGGGCCTCCATGACCGGAGGCACGTACATTGCGAACCTCCCCCGCAGGCCCTTCTTCAGACCATACCAGCCCCCCACCGGGTTCTTCGGCGACCGCCCCCAAGCTTCGACTGTCCCCTCCCGGGCTGTCTTCTGCTCGTCAGCGCTCCCGAGCTCCATCCAATCACCATCCTTCTTGAGCGCGGCATGGAGGTCGTTCAAACAACGAAGGTCGTAGCTAAGCTGAGTCTTCCCGACCCAGCAGACTAGGGCCGGGGGACTCAAGGATTCGTCGCGGTACGCCTTGAACTCCGACGTTCCAGGGGGAGTCTTCAGGACCCAGGGGTCTGCTTTGGTTCCTTTCCCAGGCACTTGTCCGTCGGCTCAACTCGAGAATTTCTCGTTATAAGCACGACGCGACGCGATTGAGTCTCAGTTACTAACTATCAATTAACGGTGATATCCGTCATGCCTGAGCCCCCGCTGTGGTCCGTGTCTCCGGAATAGGTCGCCGTGATGGTGACGGGGGTCGTAACCAAGACAAAGGTGGGAGTGTAAGTGACCGAGCAGCTCCCGCTGGAAAGAGTGCAGTCCGTAGTTGAGAATCCTCCACCAGCACCATTGTCACTGAAATGTACTGTGCCTGTTGGATCAATCGGAGTACCGGCATCAGAATCCTTCACGGTGACTGTGCAGGTCGTGCTCCCTAGGAGCGGAACGGACGACGGAGAGCAAGAAACTGAAACGGTGACAGACCTAGTTGTCGCAGTCACGCCGACTGGCGTCGCTGTCCCGCCGTAGTGGTCGGTATCACCCGAGTAGCCAGCGCCCACTGAAATCGCTCCTTCGTTTCCCGGCGCTGGAGTAAACTTCACCGAACAGGAGCCCGCAGAGAGTGCACAGGTTGCTCCGGAGCCAAAGGACCCGCCCAGGGAGCTGAAGGACACAATCCCGGTCGGGGTTATCGAAGTCCCCACCCCGGTGGAGTCCGAAACGGTCGCGGTGCAGACTGTCGGCGAGTTGACTGGAACAGTGGATGGGGAGCAATTTAGCGTCGTGGAGGTGAGTCGTTGATCCACAATGATTACGATTGACGCCGAGCTGGGCCCGTAGTTGGGGTCCCCTGAGTACACCGCTGTGATCGTGGCGCTACCCTCACTTCCGGCCCGGGGGGTATAGGTGGTCGAGCAGGCACCAGAGTGGATGGTGCACGTGACTGGGCTGAAGCTCCCCGCACGAGTCGACACGAAGTTGACGCCCCCGGTGGGGGCCTGGGTTGCGGTTCCTGAAGCGTCCGAGACCGTGGCGGTGCAGCTGAGTGGAGTGTTTACCGTCGCCAAGGAACTCGCGCAAGATAGTGAAAGAGAGCTAGCCCGAGCCCTCACCTGCAAGGTGAAAGGAGCGGCAGATGCTGAGGAATGGTCAGTATCCCCGCCGTACTTGCCCCCGATTTGTTGGGAGGAGGCTGTGTTCCCGAGAGCTGGGGTGTAGTGAGCTAGGCATGCCGCGCTGTCTGGGGTCAGAGCTGCCAGCGAGCATGTGGCCGAACTGAAGCTCCCGCCACCAGAGCTGCTGAACGTGAAGTCTCCCTTCGGGACCAACGGTGTACCAGAGCTGAAGGAATCTTCGACCGTGGCTTTACACGAGACCGTAGATCCACTAGTAGCGATTGAAGGGGCACACGCGACCGAGGCGCTCGTCGGCCTCACAACCGCAATAAGGGCATTGGTCCCTGGCCCGCTGGTAGGTGCGTGGTCTGAGTCGCCACCATAGGCAGCGGGGAGTGAGATTGGTCCCTCCTTGCCAGGAGACGGGACAAAATCAACTGAGCAAGAACCTCCTGAGAGCGCGCATCCTGATGTGCTGAAGCTGCCAGAAGAGGTCACAGCGAAATTTACGGCCCCCATTGGCACCAATGTAGTTCCGCTACCAGTGTCTGAGACGATGGCAGTGCACGCAGTCCTGGAGTTCACGGGCACGCCCTCGGGGGAGCAGTTTACGTTAATGGAGGACGGGCGCTTCGTAACCTGGAGGGCGATACTTGCCGAGCTCGCAAGGTGGCCCGAGTCACCGGCGAAGGTCGCGGTCAATGAATGATTGCCTTCGGAGCCAAGCTCAGGGGTGTACAATGTGTCGCAGACCAAAGTGCCAGCCGTGGGAACACAAATAATTGATCCATAGCCCCCGGTCGACCTAGTGGTGAACCCGACCTTACCGGAGGGGGCGGCTCCGTGACCGGGGTCCGGAGAGTTGCTGACTGTGGCAGCGCAAGTGGAACCACCACCGACGATTTGAGGGGAAGGAGAGCAGACCAGTTTTATCGAGGTCGCCAGAAGTCCCGACGAATGGCTGGCAGAAGTTGAACCAGTAGTCGCAGAGGTAACGGAAGATGAGG
>DATGVR010000017.1:0-5925 GCA_035300255.1 Nitrososphaerales archaeon | reverse complement strand
CTTCTTCTTCATATTCTTCATCATCTTCGCAGTGAGTCGATTCATCTTCTGGCCCTGGGGCTGGGGCGGGGGATGGAGACGTGGCTACTGGAATCACTACGGGGACGCCCGAGAGATACTCCGCCAGAGGTACGCAAAAGGCGAAATCACGAAGGAGCAGTACGACCAGATGATGCGAGACCTGGAGCAACATCAGTAGCTCCCGGCCTCATTCTCCTTTTCTCTAGAAGCTCCCAGGCCCAATCGATTTTATCAGGCTCCATCCAGCGCCTAGGGGATGGGAAGTATCGTCGTTCGCAAGGGACGCAGGGCCGATGCGAGTGGGTTCATCGGGCTGGTTGTCGCGCTCGCAAAGTTTGAGCATCTGGACCCCCCTTCGGACGCGGGGAGAAAGCGCCTGGTCGAAGATGTGTTCGAAAACAAACGAATCAACTTGTTCGTGGCTGCGGAAGGGAAAAAGCTCCTCGGATACGCGCTGTTTTTCTACACCTATTCGTCCTTTCTGGCGAAGCCCTCTCTGTATCTCGAAGACCTCTTCGTCTTAGAAAGGGAGCGGAAACGGGGGGTTGGGTTCGCTCTGTTCAAACGGTGCATCGAAGAAGCAGTTGCAAAGGAGTGCGGAAGGATGGAATGGGCGGTCCTGACTTGGAACGAGAAGGCCCTTCGGTTCTACGAAAAGCTCGGAGCCAAGAAGCAGTCCGACTGGTACACCTACAGGCTCGATGAAGACAGCTTACGCAGGATCCAATCGTAGTTTTCACCGTTGAAGACCTCGCCTTGAAGGTAGATGCATTCTTCTCCGACTATGACGGGACAATCGCCCCTTTGGGAGTTCCAAGGGACGATTCGAAAGTTTTTGAAAGTGTCGAAGTCGAGCTCAGGAAAATTTCCCGGCAGGTCCCGTTGTGTATCATAACTTCCAAAGACTTCGATTTTCTATATCCTCGAACAAGTTTTGCCGCCGGTTGGGCCTGCGTGTCTGGATTAGACATTAGGCTATCCGACGGGAGAAGCTTGGGAGAAAAAAAGTTGATCGAACTCACAAAGCCGCTCGAGCTGGCGAAATCGATGGAGAAGGAAGGTGCACTGACAGAGCTCAAGCGGGGACCCGCTGGGGAGGTCCTTGGGCTGACAATCGACTGGACAGGGGTTCCAATGCTAGGGGAATCGATGGTTGAAAACCTCACGAGGATGTCTGACGAGGGCTTCACTGCATCGTACGATGAGACGTCGACATTTGCAGATTTCTATGCCGCTCCGCCGGACAAAGGAAGGGCGTTGAACGAATTGAAAAGGCTCCTTGGGGTCAAAGGGAACACAATGTTTATTGGCGATGCGCCCGCAGATAACAGTGCATTTCAACAGGCGGAGGTCGCCGTGGGCGTGTCCTATGGCCAAGCGCTCGATGGGCTACGGTGTGGGTTTATGGTTGAGCAAGCAAGACTGGGAGTGTTTCTGCGGTCGCTGTCCGAACGCAGAATGGAGTTCATGCCTAGCCTGCCTGGGGTCAGACAGAAGGAGAGTTGAAGCTCTTTGAGGGTCGGGGTCATCATGTATCAGACAAGCCAGACGAAGGGCCAAGAACTGGTCGCCCAGAGGATGGTCAAGGAGCTCAGAAGGCAAGGGCACGAGGCCTACCTGATCACGAGCATCTATCATGACCATGAACCAGCAATTTCACGAGAGGAGGTCCAAAGGCGAGGGGGATATGTCCACACGTTCGATGCGACCTTGGGACTCCCGGTCGTCAGAGTGAACAGCGAGGAAGTCGACTGGCCCCCAAGGCGCATTGCGTTCGTCGGATTCCTTTCAGTCCTCACCGCGGTCGTCGACGACCTGAAACTAGACGTCCTCGTCACCCATTCGACGCTTTGGAACGGACCGGAGGACGCAGCGAGGTTCGTCGAGTGGAAGAGGAATCAGGCCAAGGGAGGAGCCCCGGTGGGGAAGCTCGTATTCTGCCACATGAGCCACTTCCAGGAGCCTTCAGAGGAGCGATACGATTTGGACGAGAGAACCTACAGGCAGACATGGAACGGCACCACGCTTCCGATGGTGATGAAGTTGGCCGATTTCGTCCTTGTGACCACCCCCTACGAAAGGGAACTGATGAAGAAAATGGGGGTCGAAGAATCAAAGCTCGTGCTGTTTCCTGGAGGGATCGACCTGCCCTCTCTCGAGGTCAGGGATTTGGAGTTCAGAAGGAAGCGCGGCATCCCCGCCCTGCCCAAATTGGTGACATTCCTGGGGACGGTGGAAGAAAGAAAGAACGCCAAAGCCGTGCTGAAAATCGCCCAGACCCTCATCGAACGAAAAGACATTCATTTCGTCATCGCCGGGAAGCTGGAAGGTGAATACGGGAAGGAAGTACGGGCGGCTTCGACCAGCGTTCCCAACCTTACTGTGACTGGTCCGATTTCAGACGAGGACTACCCTTCATTAATCTGGGAGACCTATCTCAACATCAATATGAGCAGGTCCGAAGCGTTGGGCTTGGCTCAGCTTGAATTCATGTATTCTGGCGTTCCGGTGGTGACATCAGGAGTCGGAGGGCAGTCCTGGGTCGTCAAGGACGGCGTGAGCGGCGTCGTACTCTCCGGTCCTGACGACGTGTCCGGAGCGGCACGGGCCGTCAAGACACTCGTCGACAAACCCAAGAGATGGAGCAAGCTCGCACGCAGATCGAAGGACACGGCTTCTCAGTTCACGATGGGCAGACTGATATACTCATTCATTCAACTAGTCTCGAAAGAGTTCACCACAGAAGGAGATGAGGACAAAGTCTACCTGGAGCCAGGAGAGAAGCTGATAGAGGCCTGGGCAAGGAAGGGCTACAAGGTCGTAGTCACCACCAGGACGTTGAAAATTGAATCTGAGAAGAAGCGACAGCAGGTAGCTATTCCACTGGCCGAGATCGTCCGCCTCGACAAACGGAGAGAGTTCTCCTGGAAAACCCCGGTGTTGGGGGCGCTCGGGAGTCTGGCTTTGTATTTTGCCTTCGTCTTGGATTCGCCCGCAAAAGTCGCCTTTGATTCTTTGCTGAATCCCTTGTCGTCATTCCCCCTTGGGATTTCGGGGGTTTTGTTCTGGCTCACCGTATTCCTCCCTTTGGGGTTATCAATGGTTTTCACGGGCATCACGGCTGTGAAGGGGTATACGATCCTGTTCGGCGACGGTATCAGGCAGTTCCTGCCTGCCGAGTTCGCAAAAGCGCTCCGAATAGCCGATGAGTTCACTTCTCATGCCTTGTTCCCTGCGGATTCGCCTCCGTGAGGCGAGACTACCCAAGGAAGAATTCTCCATCCTTTACAAATATATTTAGGCGGTTGAGAGCTGAAATGAAGACGTCTTTGATGGAACGTGTAATGCTTTTCCAGGAGGCACTGGGTAGGGACAAGTTCCTGCTAGGCGGAAAAGGGTACGGCCTAGTTGAGATGACGTCGCTGGGACTCCCCGTCCCGCCGGGGTTTGTAATCACCACCGAAGTCTGCAAGCAGTATTACGGCAACGGGGGCACGATTCCGGATGGACTGTTCGACCAAATCACGGTGAAGATCGAGGAGGTCGAGCGGAAGACGGGAAAGAAATTCGGTGGCAAGGAGAGGCCCCTTCTCTTCTCCGTGAGGTCAGGTGCTCCGTTTTCGATGCCAGGGATGATGGACACCATCCTAAACCTAGGGCTCAACGACGAGACTACGGAGAGGCTCGCGGTCATGACCCAAAACGAGAAGTTCGCCTATGACTCCTACAGGCGGCTCATCCAGATGTTCGGCAAGGTCGCCTTGAGCGCCGACTCAGAATCGTTCGAGAGAATCCTCGCACACAGGAGGGAGAGGTTCGGAGCCAAGATGGACATCGATCTGTCTCCAGAGGACCTGAGGGACGTGACTGTGGAGTTCAAACAAGTGATCAAGGCCGAGACAGGAAAGGAGTTTCCGCAGGACCCATTCGTCCAGCTGGAGATGGCAGTCGAGGCTGTCCTGAAATCATGGAACAACGAGCGCGCGAAGGAGTATCGGAAGTTCTACCGTATTAGCGAGGCTTTGGGGACGGCTGTCAACATACAGTCGATGGTGTTCGGCAATTTTGGGCAGACTTCGGGATCGGGGGTGGGCTTCACTCGCAACCCGTCCACAGGCGAAAAGAAGCTGTTCGGCGAGTACCTCGCGAACTCTCAAGGAGAAGATGTAGTGGCGGGAGTCCGGACCCCAGTCGGAGTCGATAGAATGGACCCGAAGGTCCGGGCGCAGCTCGAGGAAGTCGCCGGGAAGCTTGAGGCACACTTCAAGGACATGCAGGACTTCGAATTCACGGTCGAGGATGGAAGACTCTACATCCTCCAGACTAGGAATGGAAAGAGGACTGCCCAGTCAGCGGTGAGAATTGCGGTAGAAATGGCGGAGGAAGGCCTGATTTCAAGTCAGGAGTCAGTTGCGAGGGTCGAGCCCGATATGCTCGAGTCACTCCTCCACAGAAGGCTGGACCCGACCGCGACGGACAAGCCCATTGCAAAGGGGTTGGACGCTTCACCCGGGGCTGCGTCGGGTGAAGTGGTCTTCGACACTGAGGAGGCCGCTATGGCAGGGGCGGTCAGGAAGGTCATACTGGTAAGGCCCGAGACCACTCCCGAGGACATCAAAGGGATGATCGCCTCGCAGGGCGTCCTCACCATGAGAGGCGGAATGACATCACACGCAGCGGTGGTTGCGAGGGGGATGGGGAAGCCAGCGGTGGTGGGATGCAGCGAAATCGAGATTTCACGGGACAGGGCATTCTTCACAACCAAGACGGGGGAAAAGGTCCAGAAGGGAGATACCATCACAATCGACGGCACCACTGGGTCTATCTACAGAGGTCAGGTCAGAATGGTGGAACCAGAGCCCACCCCGGAACTCATGAAGCTCCTGAAGACTGCCGACGGGATCCGCAGGCTTGGGGTCTGGGCCAACGCCGATACCCCCGAGGCCGCTCAGAAGGCAAGAGAATTCGGGGCCGAAGGAATAGGGCTGTGCAGGACTGAGAGGATGTTCAATGCGCCAAACAGGCTTCCCATAGTCAGAGACATGATCATGAGCAAGGACGAAAAGGCGAGGAAGGAGCATCTCTACAGACTCTTCCCCTTCCAGCTCGCAGATTTCAAAGGGATCTTCTCGGCGATGGGAGGGAATCCAGTGGTGGTCCGCCTGCTTGACCTGCCCCTGCATGAGTTTCTGCCACCGATAGAAGACCTGATCCTCGAAGTGCAACTCCTGAGGGATAAAGGGGCGAGTCATGAAGAGGTGGAGAGGGAAGAAGCGGTCCTCCTCAGAGTCCGGCAGCTCGCTGAGCACAATCCTATGATCGGTCACAGAGGGTGCAGGCTGGCAGTCACGTACCCCGAAATCTACGAGATGCAAACGAAAGCAATCTTGCAAGCGGGAATCGAGCTGTCAAAAGAAGGCAAAGAGAGAGCTGAGGTCAAGATCATGCTCCCGCTGATCGCCCTGGCAGGGGAATTCAGGTTCCTCAGAGGGGTCGTAGATGCTGCGGCGGAGAGCGTGTTCCGCGAACTCGGAGACCGAGTCCCGTATCAGGTGGGAACGATGATTGAGACTCCGAGGGCGGCGCTAACTGCCTCCGAGATTGCTGAGGATTCGGACTTCTTCTCCTTCGGGACCAACGACCTGACGCAGACTACGTTCGGTTTTAGCCGGGACGACGTTGAAGCCAAATTCATACCGAAGTACTTGGAGATGGGAATCCTGGCGCAAAGCCCGTTCGACTCGGTGGACGTCGAAGGAGTTGGGAAATTGGTGCGAACCGCAGTCGAGGGTGGACGCAGGATCAAGCCCCTTCTCGAAATCGGCATCCGCGGGGAACATGGAGGGGATCCGAAGAGCATCGCCTTTTTCCACGATGCAGGATTGAATTATGTAAGCTGCTCGG
>DATGVR010000016.1:0-16549 GCA_035300255.1 Nitrososphaerales archaeon | reverse complement strand
GAGCTTCTCCAGATTGAGCACCTTCGGGTGCAATGTCGTGGCTCTCCGCACCCCGCCGAAGGCCCTGACCCTGTCCCCGGGCCTAAGTAGCCGGGCAGTCCTCCTCAGGTCTCCTGTCGGTTCATAGGCAGCTGCATTGCGCTCCCGTCCATCGGCGTCGATGGTAAGGTACACGTGGCCTCCGGCTCCCACCTGCACTTGCCTGACAGTCCCTTCGAACCACCCCGACGAGTACACCTTCCAATCAAGCTCATGCTGAAGATGAGCGTCAGTGTGCTGGTTGGAGACGTAGACCATGCGGCCGTCGATGTGCTCGTCGTACTCGAGCATTTGGAAAGCCTCGATGACAGATCGAGGAGAGTCCCCCCTGACGCCCGCAAAGACCGGGTCGGGGCCGTGCGGGGCGACCAACACCTTCCTCTTCTGGTAGTCGTAGTTGTTGAAGGTGTGAGGGAACATCCTGGAGTCCATGTCCCTGACCGAAGAAGAATCGATGGTGCGTCGCAGGCCCCAGAACTCTTCCCTTCGGTAGGCGATCAGCTCGTAGGTGTGGTCGAAACGCCCGTCGAAGCCGAGCGCGCTGGCCGCACCCACCAGTCCCATTCCGTTGCCCAGCTCGAATTTCTTCGTCCCCTGGTCTCGAAGGAACCTTCGAACTCTGTGCGGGCTCACCAGGCCTGACAGCGCGTCGAGGTACAGATGCTCGAACCCATGCGACTTTGAAGGGTCTTCGAGGAACACCATGCCTGAATTGGCCCCGCCTTCTACATCAGAAAGTTCTGTTACTTTCGCGGCGAGCATCTCGAACGCGACTTCTGGGTCGGGGGTCTCGATGCGGAGGCACACCGCTGCGTTCCCCCGGGTCTTGAACGGGATGTTCGGGTTGAGCCTCACCAGCCGGGGGTACGGCAACACCTTGACGTCAGGTCGCAGGTCCGTCGCGATGCGATACGCCAGGTACGTCGTGCAATACCCGCGGGAAGAATCGGTGTCGTCGATGCCTACGAGGCAGTGCATGGTGTCGTCCGATGCGGATGACTTATTTTAACGTGGGAGGAAAGGCGACTAAGCTTCGACGACTATCATCGTGAGGGTGCTCCTCACCTTGTCGAGGCGGCGTATGTTCCAGGTGATGGTCTCCTTGACCTTCTCCATGGTGTCGGCCTCCACCCTGGCGACGATGTCGTACACACCATAGACGACGTAGACGTCTTTGACGTTTTGGATCTCCCTGAGCTTCTTCAGGAGGTCCTCTTCAGCACCAAGGTCTGCGTTCACAAGCACGAAGGCCATCGGCATCTACTATCTCTGCCTCGCTCATTTATTGGGAAAGCTCTGGTAATAACCGTTGCTGCTTATATTGCCTCATCGAGTCCTAATGTGTGCCAGATTACCAATCTTGGGAGCAAGTCGCGGGCTACTTCGATGGAGATGGCACAATCTACTTTTCCGACACCACGAACCAGCCCTACAAATTGAGTCTCTCACTCATATTCGTTGATCAATCAATCGACCAAATCAAGAACGTCAGGGACTTTTTGCGTCGAAGAGGAATCAGGACGGGAAACATATTGAAGCGGTCAGATGGATGTGTGTAGATGGTTGCAATCAGCGAATTCCAATCGGTAAAAGAAACTCTTCGACAGATGCTGCCCTATCTTTGCAAGAAGGCCAACGAGGCTAAGGCCGGACTTGACTATTACGACGGAAAGATTACGGGTAATGATTTGCACGCGGTTTTTCAAAAGGAAGTTGAAGAGGGACGAAGAGAGAGGAAGGCCAGAAAAGTCAGGATTGACGTTCCATACACTCGGCCCGCAGGAGACAAGCTGATGAGGGCGTCAAGAAAGGATAAGCTAAGAGATGCGTTCGGAAGATACAGGGCGATAGTCACTCACGAGGATTACGTAAGCATCCGAGAGGAACACTTCGTCGAAAACAAGCGGTTGCGTGATCTAGTGAAGGAATATCCTCAATATGCAAGAGAAACCATTCGAAGGGTCCTCGGCGGAGGCAGGGGCTACGTCGGTGTGAAGGGCCTCGGTCGGGTAGAGACAACCGACAGTAGATAAGGGAGCCAAATCGGGCTCGGCTCAGAGCTGAATTTCATGCTGGGAGTATTCGCCCTCGAGATGGGCCAGGACGACCCTACCAAATGCACGGCCAGGAAGATGATCCAGATGGATTTGGCCAGGGGGGTAGGAAGGAAGTTCCACGCGTCAGACAAGATCATCGTCCTGAACCCCTGGGCCCACCGGGTACTTTCTCCTCCAGACAAGAGAGTGGCGAAGGCGGTACTTGCCATTGACTGCTCCTGGAACCAGGCGCAGGAAGTCTTCTTCAGAAAGCTGGGAGGCAAACATAGGAGACTCCCTACCCTGCTGGCGGCGAACCCGACCAACTATTCGAGGGCGGGGGTATTGAGCTCGCTGGAGGCGGTTGCTGCGACGATGTACATACTGGGCGAGGTCGAGGAGGCGACACGGTATTTGTCAATCTACAAGTGGGGTCCGCATTTCCTGACCCTGAACCAGGAGCCGCTGGAGGAGTACCGCAGGGCCAGGACCGAAGGGAAGGTCCTCAAGGCGGAGAGGGAGTACTTCCCGCAGGTCTACGCGAGCTGACGTCCGGTTGAAGCATCAGAAGGCCAATTGCACAGAGGCCAAGTGTCGAAGGTCAGAGCAAGAAGCTAACTGCTAGGAGTGCTATTAGAGAATCTTGAACGGAAGAGCTAGACTCCACCGAGACATGATTGAGGATTTGGAAACCCAAGGGAAGTCGCTCGAAGCAGTGTGGCTCGCATGGGGCATTATCGAATCGAATCTTAACAATGTTATTATAAGAATACATGCGTTGTCCTCGAACGACCAGAAAGCGAACCAACTGCTGAAAATGAGGGTGTCAGACAAGCTCAAACTTCTAAGGAAGAAGGGTTACTTGCCAAAGTATGATTACGACAGAATTCAAGTATTCAAGAAGAGAAGAGACGGACTCGCACATCTTGACGGAATCTACTACCCAAGCTACAACGAGACTGAGAAGAGCCAATTAGTCGATGACGCAATCGAAGCCACAGACGCTACCTACGGCTTGTTCGATAGGGCTTTCTCCGAGCGGCCCATCCTCCCCTCAAACTAGACAAAACCTGGCGCTCGACGAGAAACGGTTAATTGCCTTAGGGTGAGGACGACCTCCCGACGCGAGCCGGTGGACGGGCCACGGGGATCTCCTGGGGAAGTTCCTCCCTCGCAGCAGGACGCGCGGCGTCAAGAGACGCGACCCGAGAGGGTCGGCTCCAGAACAGAAACGAGACCCGGCCCATCATGCGATGATGGGGTGACCTTGAGGTCGGTGGGGACCGGGATGAAACGGCTGACCCGCGCGGAGCAAGGCCAAACGTGGTCGATGAAACGCCTGCAGGAGACCAGGGTAGGCCGCTGAGCTGAATCCCGCCTAAAACAGAAGGAGGACTATGGCCGGGACGCGTCGGAATCCTCGGTGGAGGGGGAAACCCCTCCGTCGGGGGCTTGCAAAGAACCTACGGAGAAACTTCCTGACTCGTCATTCTTGAATCAAGTCAGCGAGGCATGCTTAAACTGGCGGCATATTTGGACGAAGATGTTGCCCAGGTTCGCTCACTTGGCTGATGCACACCTTGGGGCCCATCGGGAACCGGCCCTGCAGAAGTTGGAGCTGCAGACGTTCGATTTGGCCATGCGGAACTGTGTGGAATTCAGTGTGGACTTCATCCTTGTCTGCGGGGACCTGTTCCACGTCGGAATCCCCGACCTTGGAATAGTCGATTCTGCCCTCAAGAGCATGATGGTGGTCCAGAAAGCCGGGATACCCATCTATGCCATCTATGGAAGCCATGACTACACTCCGAACGGGACTTCAGTCATAGACATCCTGAACACTGCCGGCGTGCTCACGAACGTGTTCAAGCCGAGTTTCGAAGGCGGAAGTCTCAGACTCGGATTCACCATTGACGAGAAGACAGGAGCGAAGATAGCCGGGATATCGGCCCGGAAGATAGGCCTCGAGAGCCGCTACTTCGACGCCCTCGATAGGAGGGCGCTGGAACAGGAGAAGGGGTTCAAGATCTTCGCATTCCACAGCGGGCTCACCGAGCTGAAGTCCGGGAGCTTTGGCGATATGGAGACGGTGGACAGCGAGTTGCTCCCCAAGGGGTTCGACTATTATGCAGGGGGACACATACACGAGAGGGGAGAGTTTAGGCTACCGGGGCTCGATGAGATAGTCTTTCCCGGACCCCTTTTCACCGGCCACGGCCGAGACCTTGAAGCCACTGCCAAGGGGGAGAGGAGAGGGTTCTACGTGGTCGATTTCGACACGCGTGTCAATGCCAAGTACTTCATCCCGTTGAACACATTCGAAGGCGTCTTCAGAGAGTACGACCTGACGGGTCGGAATGCGCCGCAGGCGGGAGCGATGATTTCTGAAAATGTCAAAGGAATCGACGTTTCGGGAAAGCTCGTGGTTCTCAAGGTCTACGGGGAGCTGGCAGGAGGCAGCGTGTCGGAGGTAGGGCTCGCAGGAATCAGGTCGAGCCTTGCCGAACGCGGAGCGATTCATGTCTATCTGAACAGGAATGCTCTGAAATCGATGGAGACGGCAGGCCCGACCTTCTCGGGGGAAGAGCCAGCCTTCATCGAAAGGAAACTCTTCGAGGACGAGGCGGCCAAGGTCAACATCGGGGATGACCATCTTCGCGGGCGTAGGGGGGCGGAGAGAGGGATGGAACTCCTCGGGCTCTGGCGGCAGCCGCAGAAACTCGGCGAGACGAAGAGGGACTACACGACGAGAATGGTCAGGGAAGGTACGAAGGCGCTGGATAAGGAGGGAGAGAAGGGATGATAATCAAAGAGCTTGAGATGACGAACGTAAGGAGTCACGGACACTCCCTGATCAAGTTTCCCGCCGGCAAGACCCTCCTGGAGGGGGACATAGGCTCGGGCAAGTCAAGTGTTCTAATGGCGATCGAGTTCGCACTTTTCGGACTGGGCTCAGATTCGGGGAACTCGGTGCTCAAGCTCGGCCATGACAACGGCGAAGTCAGGTTGGTTTTCGACGTCGATGGGTCAGAGTACGAGGTAAGGAGAAGACTGCAGAGGAAGTCTGGGAAGGTCCAACAAATAGGCGGCGAGCTGAAGACGCCCGAGGAAACACTGGGCCTTTCTCCGAGCGAATTGAAGGAGAAAGTGCTTGAGGTCTTGGAGTTCAACGAGGCCCCGGACCCCAAGGCGCTGAGCTGGATCTACAGATATGCCGTGTACACGCCGCAGGAAGAGATGAAGTACATACTCAACCTGGTCCCAGACCAGAGGCTCCAGATTCTTCGGCGGGCGTTCAGGGTGGAGGACTACAAGACCGCCGCGACCAACGCCGAAGATGCTACAAGAGCGATCAGGGAAGACGCCAGAGAGCTGGACGGGATTGCCAGGGGGATGGAGGAGCTGAAGAGCCAGGTCGATAGGCTGCGGCAGGAGGAGGAGAGCCGCAAGGCAGAGCTGGGTCAGCTCGAAGTTTCGTCTTCGCAGGCCGAGGAACAGGCGAGGCTGCTAAAGATGGAGATGGAGAAATTCCAAAGAACTGAAGTGGCACTTCAAAGGGCGAAGGCGGAGAAGGAAAACTACGAACGGCTTAGGCATGAGGCTGAAAAGGACGCGGCCGACCTGAAGGAAGAGGTGGACGACTTCAGGGAGAGGCTTGCGAAAGTCAAAACAAGCCTTGAGGAGGCAGGGAGCAAGAGACCACCGACTTCAAGGCCGTTGGCAGAGCTCAGGAGGAAGGAGCGCTCCCTCGAATCAAAAGCGAAGAAGTTGGCAGGCCTCAAGGGGGCCGTCGAGTCCAAGCTCGCCGACTATGAATCGATAATGAAGCGCAGGGTGTGCCCTGTGTGCGACAGGCCCGTAGAAGCGCATTATTTCGACGCAAGGAAGACGAGGAAGGAGGTGGAAAGGAACCATGTGGCCGAGGAACTCGGATCGGTTGAAACAGGAATTCGTGTCCTGAGGGAGAAGATAGAGAAGGCGGAGGTCTATCGAGAAGGAATTAGAAAGTCTGGATTGCTGAGGTCAGAGCTCGCCAGCTTGAGGCATGATATTGCGAGAAGAGAGAAGTCCAGGAAGAAGTTCGAGAAACGTTCAGCGTTTGCCAGGAACGCGCTGGAACAGCTTGCGAAGGAACTCGAGGAGTTGGAGGAAGTGTTTGACATACGGCGGACTGCGGAAAAGAAGCTTTCCGAAGCGGAAGACGCTCTCAGGAAAGCAAGAGAAGACACGGTCAGAGCGAAGGAGAGGCTCGAATCTGTCAAGAATCAACAGATGCAATTCGCCAGGGAGATAGTGGCGAAGGAAGAAGCGTCGAACAAGAGCAAGAAGCTAAGGGAAAAAGAAATCTGGTTGAGAGACTTCTTTGTACCCACGGTCAAGGTTATCGAGAAGTCGGTGCTAGCCACCATCAACCAGGACTTCGATTTGCTGTTCAAGAGGTGGTTCGGGATGCTCGTCAACGACCCGGACAAGGAGGTGAGCGTCGATGGTGATTTCACCCCCATCGTGACTGAGGGAGGGTATGAGCAGGACGTGAGGTATCTCAGCGGAGGGGAGAGGACGAGCATGGCACTGGCGTACCGCCTATCTCTCAACCTATTGGCCCAGGTGGTTTCCGTCGGGATGAAATCGAACCTTCTGATACTCGACGAGCCGACGGACGGGTTCAGCAAGGAGCAGCTGGGAAACGTCAGGGAGGTCCTGGACGAGGTGGGCTCCCCCCAGGTAATCATCGTATCACACGACAAGGAACTGGAGAGCTTTGCGGACCAGATCTTCCGTGTGGAGAAGACGGGGAGCGAGTCCACCGTAAGCGTGCCCAGCTGAGTGAATCGTCTGGCGGGAAGGCACCGAGTTTAAGAGCGGAAAACAAATCGAGATAGGTCGTGCCGAGAAGGATCACCTGGCTCTCCAACGTGATGGCCGCTTCGGTTACAGGACTTGAAGACGACGTGGCCAGGTCGATAGAAGTCGTGGAGAATCCGCCTGCCTGGATGTGCCTTGCATGCCGCGGTGCCAAGCTGCTCTGTGGGAAGCCTAGGTGTCCGATCATCGTCAAGGCCCAGGCCATGGCGAAGCAGGGCCCTGCGATGTCTACGAACGAGATCCTCGGGTCGTCTCCGCCGGGGGTCTTCGTCGGGAGGCTGGGATACCCGAAAGTTTCGATAGGTCCGATGGTCCCGCCCCGGTTCGGGGACACTGCGATACTTGATACCCCTGAAGAATGGCTTGGGAGGCCCATCGACCAGATTGTTGACTATCGCTATTCGCTCGTGAGGGGGAATTCTAGGGCCAGCGTCGACGATGCCAAGGAACCTGGGAGGTTTCTTTCTTCGCTTCAGGAACTCGCGATGGCGGCCAAACCCGTTGATACTGAACTCAGGTTGACCAAACCGCCGCGGAGGATATTGACGCTGAGTGAGGATACGCAGCCGTACGGCCCGTCAGGGCCGCTTGACAAGTTCAAGATCGACAATCCATCGGTGGACAGAAGAGTGCAGACCGCCTACTACGACCGCGACCTGGACGCCGCCGGGGCGGTGGGGGAGCTCTATCGGAAGGGGGTGCTCGTCACAAGGATTCAGAAGGCGTTCTCACTTGGGATGTTTGGGGTGGGTGCGAGGAGAAAGATTGTGCCGACGCGATGGAGCATCACTGCCGTCGACAGCTCGATAAGTCTGGAACTAATCGAGAAGATCAAGCGTCTGCCTACCATCGACGAGTACAGAGTCTACGGCTTCAGGGTCTACGACAATCAGTACGCTGCGATTCTTCTGCCGGAGCCTTGGAGGTTCGAGTGGATAGAAGCGTGGTTCCCTAACACGACGTGGAATCAGTTTACCACCGCACCTTACATGATCGGGGATTACGAGGAGTACTTCGGGAGGACGAAGTATGCCAAAGTTGGAGGATGCTACTACTCGACGCGGCTGGCTGTTGCGGAGGCGCTGGAGAGAGAGCGGAAGCAGGCGGCGGCCATTGTGCTACGCGAGACCTATCCGGGATTCATCATGCCCCTGGGAGTCTGGAATGTTCGAGAGAGCATTCGCGAGCTGATGAAACAGCCCTTCGAGAGGCACGAGACATTCCGCGGGGCCATGGACTCGGCGCTTTCCAAACTCGTCATTTCAAAGTCGAAGTGGATGAGGGAGAGCGTCCTGATTTCGAGGGAACTCACGCAGACAAAGATCAGCGCGTACCGATAGGCTTCAACGTTATAGCGGGCAGGGTTCGTGGAGATGAGGAATGACAAAGCGCCTCTACTGGGAGGATATGTACCTCCGCGAATTCGACGCGCAAGTGACATCTGCTGACGGGAACAGGCTGGTCCTAGACCAGACGGCATTCAACCCCAGAGGAGGCGGGCTCGTTTCGGACACGGGCACAGTTGAAGGCTCGAGGGTCTCGGAGGTCGTCAAGGAGGGAGAGGAGATTTTCCACGTCTTGGAGTCCCTGGGCAGGCTGAAGCCGGGGGAGAAGGTCCACGGGGTGCTGGATTGGGACAGGAGGTTCAGAATAATGAGGATGCACACGACGGCCCACATTCTGAGTTCAGTCGTCAACGGGGAGACTGGAGCGTTGATCACTGGGAATCAAATCAGTCCCGACGAGTCGCGAGTTGACTTCAACCTTGACGATTTCGACAGAAGCAAGATGAGCTACTACATCGACAAAGTGAACGAGGCTGCTGGCAGGGAGCTCGATGTGAAGGCATACTTCATGAAAAGGGAAGAGGCCGTCGCCAACCCTGGATTCGTCAAGCTCGCGAATGCCATGCCTCCGTCTGTGGACGTCCTCCGGATAGTGCAGATAGGCGATGTCGACACCCAGGCCGATGGCGGGGTCCACGTGGGGAACACCAGAGAGATAGGAAAAGTGGTTGGACTGAAGGCCGAGAACAAAGGGAAGAGCAACAGGCGGCTCTATTTCACGGTCCAATGAGCACAGTTAAGAAGAACCCGAGGCATGATTTGGCGTATGTCAGGAGCAAGCCAAACCGGGGTACCTCAGGAAGAAGAGGTTCAGATTTCCTACCTAAGGTCAAAGGATGGGAAGACCAAGACTATCCCTGTCTGGTTCACTGTCAATGAAGGCAAGTTGGAACTGATGCCAATGTACGGGCTGAAAACGAAGTGGTTCGCCGACGTAGAGAAGGGCGGAACAATAGACCTGAAGATTAGGGAATGGAGGAGAAAGGCTTCGAAACCCAAGATCTTGCGAGACTCAAAGGTGATCGACGACATTAAGCGCAGGTTCAGCGTGAAATACGGCGAAGGACACGTGAAGCGATACTACCCCAGCCAGGACGTCGCCCTAGAGATTCCTCTCTAGCGGGACTACCTTCTTCGTGCGACCCAGACCGGCATCCTCTTCGCCGTACAGTTGCCGCAGAAGGTCTTCATCTGCCTACTTGTCTCGTCGAAGATGGTTGTCGAGTGGGACATGCAAACTTGAGCGCTGCATTCAGCGCACAACGCCACTGCGTGACCCTTGCATACAGAACATCTTGCCATTTTTCTAATTCAATTTTCCTGCGACAAACATGCACAGTCCGGGCCTCGTCGAGCTGGTTAGAGTTCGTCGGAGCGGCGAACGGTGCGGGTCTGGCGCAAGAGTGTGTTGGACGCGCCCGGTTAATAAACCAGTGCCCCTAAATCGGGAGTTTGACTTCGCCGGGAAACTCCGGTACCCCCCTGAGCTCTAACGACTTCGAGTACTCGGTGGCTTTCTCTTCTGGGAAGAAACCACTCATTGCCTTCGAGTTGCCTTCGCCGTCGCAGATCACCAGGGCGGCCATGCCGTTCTTGCCCGGGACCACCTTGTGGAGCATCTCTTCTCCTACCGGGGTCCAATCCATCACTCCCAGCTTCAGGAAGAGCATGGGATAGCAGGGGCCCGCCACCCCCTGCAGGACATTGATGGAATCATTGACTCGGCGCCTCCCCTCTTGAACGGCTGCGAAGTAGTCCGTCTATCTCTAGCCCCCAAGATACAGGAGTGTGAAGATGCCGACGAGCGAAAGGACGACGCCCCCCATCTGGTTAAGTTCCAGCCGTTCTTTTAGGAAGACAAGTCCGTAGGCTGAGGCCACGGCTCCGCCCATGCCGGAAAGGGCGGCGACGACAGGGAGCGAGCCACCTACGGCGGATATCCCGTATGTGAAGGAAAGGAAGCCGGCGGCCTCCAGGACTCCCATCACCAGGATTATCCTCGAGAATGCGATTCGGGAGGGCCTGACTTGCTGGTGCAGGAGCGGCGCCAGCAGGAAACCTGCGATGGTGGCGACTGATCTCAGGACCATGGCCGGGACCACGATGCTGACGAACGGCGCTGCGTACCCGATGCCTATGTACACGCTGCCGAAGAAGACTGATGACCCGATGGCTGAGCCGAGGCCCGCGGTGATGTTGGGCGCTCCCTTGCCTCTCAGGTAAGAGCTGAGCTCGGAGAAGCGGGTGGAAAGCAGGATTACCCCTACGATGATCCCTGCGATGGCTAGGATTCGCGTTGACGACAGAAAAGTTCCCAGTATGATAACAGAGAGGACAGTGGTCACGGCCGGAAAGGTGTAGGCGACGGGGGCCACGACCGACACCACGCCCTTGTGGAAGGCCCTGTAGAGAAAATTAAATGCGACAAAATTCAGGGCCCCTGCCACCACGAGGACTAGTATCGGGAAGGTGGCGAGCTCAAGGTTGGGGCTCAGTATCGGCACTAGGGCAACGAGGACCACGAGTGTGACGATGTTTGAGTATACCACGGTCTTGTAGTACCCAACCTTCTCTGATTGGTACCTGGAAAGGTAGTCTGCCGTCCCCCAGCAGAAGGCTGTAGCAAGACCCGCTGCAATCGATGAGTACACCAAAATGTTTTGCTGGCAGCCTCCTCAGATTCTGCTTTAAGAGGAGTCCTGAAGCGGGGCGATTCCTTGAAGGTCGACGCCGAGGTCGTCGTAGGTTCGCCGGTCGAGGCGGTGGAACTTGCAAGAAAGGCCGAGGAGTTCGGGTTCGACTGCTTCTGGGTAAACGAAATCAAACACGATCCCTTCGTTCAGCTTGCCCTGGCGGCTCAATCCACGAAGAGGATTGCACTTGGGACCTCCATAGCTTTGGCATTTACGCGGAGCCCCACAACGCTGGCGTACACTGCGTGGGATCTGCAGAGCGTTTCTCAAGGGAGGCTCCTTCTGGGGCTCGGCAGTCAAGTGAAGGGACACGTCGAGCGAAGGTTTGGGATGAAGTGGGAAGCGCCCGCCCCTAAGATGAAAGAGGTCGTTCGTGCCATGAGGGCGGTCTGGAAAAGTTGGCAGGACGGGACGAAGCTTGATTTCAACGGGAAGTTCTTCAAATTGGACCTCATGACTCCGTTCTTCAGTCCGGGTCCGATTGAACATCCGGCGATTCCAATCTATTTGGCGGGAGTCAACGTGAGAATGTGCAGTTTGGCTGGGGCCCTAGCCGATGGATTGCACGTTCACCCGCTTCACACCATGAGATACCTGAGAGATGCCATAGTTCCGGCAGTGGGAGAAGGGCTTGTCAAGTCTGGAAGGAAAAAGGAAGACGTCGCAATAGCGGTGTCGGCATTTGCCGCCGTGGGCGACACAAAGAGGGAAATCGAGAACGTCAGGGAATCATATCGGGGGCAGGTGGCCTTCTACGCGTCGACGAGGACCTACAGGAAGGTGATGGAAATGCATGGGTGGGGCGATGTGTGCGATCGACTGCACGCGCTGTCCACGAAGGCGGAGTGGGAGAAAATGGCTTCCGAGATTGGAGATGATATTCTGGACGAGTTCGTCATCCAGGGGGAGTGGCGCGATATTGGAAGAACCATAGAAAATAGGTACAAAGGCTTCGCAGACAGAGTCAGGCTTTACCTTCCGTTCGACGGAGACGAGAAGTGGAAGGAGTTGGTCGCGGGGTTCAGAGCTTGACGCTTACTTCTACCGCGTCGCCTTCGTTGTGTGTGGCAACGTTGTACCCAATGGGGTAGTCCCTGTAATCGCTTTTGTATTTCCTGGGATCCCTGACGTATTCGAGGTAGTCGGCGACCTCTGCAGAGTGGGATCGCACATTGTCCGCGACGACAACGCTTCCTTTGTGGAGAAGGCGTTCGACCGATTTGAGGTAGGTGAGATATTCCACTTTTTCGGCGTCGAGGAAGACCATGTCGAAACTCCCCTTGAGTGTCGGAAGGACCTTTTTGGCGTCGCCAACAACCACCTCAATGCGGTCTGAGAGTCCGGCCTTGTCGAAGTTTGCCCGCGCGGTTCGTGCGATGTTCTCACTCAGCTCCACGCAGGTGATGTTTTGCCCCCTCTTCAGATGCCTGCCCATCCTGATTGCGCTGTAGCCGACGAGGGTCCCCACCTCGAGGATGGTGGAGGGCCTGTGTTTCACGACCAATTCGTCGAGAATCTCCCCCCTCTCCGGCCCGATGATTGGCCACCCTTGCTTAGGGGCCACCTTCTCTATGGATTCAAGGACTTCTTCAGGCTTCACGGCCCGAATTGGCCTGCGCCTTGGTGTAAAGGTGTCGGTCCGCCTTCAGTGGCGGGACAATCTTTTAGTAGCCGAAACCCGGGTTTGCACCGAATTTAATGTCAGTCGAGGAGGTGGATGTCAAAGAGATTCAGAGGCAAGTTTCAAAGGTCGTAGACCCTGAAATTGGGATGCCAATCGTGGAGATGAACCTAATTGATAAGCTGGACGTCAAAGACGGGATGGTCGACGTCGAATACCACGCCACCACACAATACTGCCCCCCAGTGTTCGCCCTAAAGATCTCCCAGGACCTGAAGGACGGGCTGATGCAAGTCAAAGGGGTGAAGGCGGTTAAAGTGATGGTCACCGGGCATTACTTCGCAGAGGCAATCAACAGGCAGGTAAACAAACCGGCATCGGGACCGGAGCCAAGCCCCGCAGAACAGGCACCCAAGCAGTAGTTACACGAGGGTTAACGCAGCCGAAAGAGCACCGAGCTTTGCCGTTGTTTCGTCCCGGGCTCCGCACAAGATTATTGCATCACCGTTCTTCGGGCTGAGTTGCTCTCGTAACGCTGACCAAACTTTGCTTGGGAAATCCCTCTCGCAGTCGGACGAACCCCCTGGAATAGCGATCTTACCTGACTTCATGATGTAGGTCGAGGCCCCATCTGCGCCCAACTTGACTGCGGCATCGCGCTGTTCCAATCCTGCCTTCAAGTTTCTCGCTGAGCCTCTGACTGCCATTCCGACCTGGGAATCGCCAACTGTGAGCTTCGAACCATCGAGAGAAACGATTGGCGAGAATTTTTCCTGAATCGACCTGAAGACCCTCTTGCCTGAAGCGGTCAGGTAGCAGCCCGAGGCGGTCGTCCCCTCGTATCCGTCTTCCCTCAGCTTCTTAATCACAGTTCGGACAGCCCCCTCGCCAAGCCCGGAACGGACCGCCAGAGACTGCCTGCCGATCACGCCGCTTTCGCCGATTGTGATGAAGGCTAGCAGGAGATGAGCTCTTTCGAAGGACGCCGGAGGGCCCTGGATGGGCCTTTCGCTGATCTGAAGGAGGTTGGAAAGCGAAGGCATTGAAGGGGCATTTTGGCGGTTCTCTATAACTCGTTTCCTGACTGTCGGCGGCCTTGTCTCCCCAGTTGGAGGTTTCTAGGCACCCAATAGCATAGCCCCCGGTAGCCAGGAGGCCCGAGTCGTGTAAACTGAAAGAAGACTCAGCGGATCGAAAACAGGGACGACGCGCCCCTGAACCTCATGCTTCTGGGGCCGTTGAGTCTGATGTGCCTGCGCCTGTTCATACCTCCCGAAACGCCAGGATTCCCAGTTGAACAGGGAAATCAACGATTGCTGACCAAAGACTCAAGGAGTTACACCCGCCGTGACTGCTTAAGTGGACGAAGGCGGGCGGCCATCTGATTGAAAGTATCCCTGGATGAGATGAAAGCTTCGGTCGTCGCGTTGATTCTCGACACAAAGACAGAGGACGCCCTGGACCTCCTTTCGAAGTGGTACAAGGTTAGAGTACCCAAGCTGGGGGTCGGGGTGGTGGAAGGGAAGACCAAAGGCGTGGCGGCTGTTTACTCTCTCCGGAGGAAAGAAATCCTTGCAGCGAGTAGAGATTACCTTTACGACCCTTTTGTGATGATTCATGAATTCTATCACCACCTTAGGTCGGCGAGCGGTCGGCACCGAGGGACCGAGAAGGATGCCGACAGGTTTGCCTTGGACTTCATCGAGGCGTACCGTAGGCGCGTGGCGGGCCTTGAGAGGGCCGAGGGATTAGAGCCCGACCGCTGACCAGATATCAGCATCGTTGTCCAGGCTTGTGAAGCCGCATCTGTCGCATTTTGTCCCCCTGATGGTCGTCGGGTTTGAACTCGGACCGACCGTGCGCTCATACTCCACCATCTGGCCGGCGTGACACTTGTCGCAGATCAATCCGATTGGACGGCGTCGCCGGGCGTATTAAGATGCGGCAAGTAGGAAAGAGTTCAGGTTATTTGGGAGTCAATACGCTCCGGAAGGTGGGATGAAGCGGATTGCTTTCAGCACCCAGACAGTCGGCCCGGACGATTGTATCTTCTGTCAGATCATCTCAAGAAAGGCACCCGCGAACATAGTCTATGAAGACGACGGGTACATCGCTTTCTTGGACACGTTCCCGTTCTCCAGGGGGCACACGCTGGTCTGCCCAAAAGAACACGGGGAGACGATTTGGGATATGAAGGAGGCCGACATCGCGGAGCTGTTCAAAGTGGCCTCCAAGGTCTCGAAGGCGGTCGTTTCAGCGGTGGGGGCGGACGGGTTCAGGTTTGTGCAGAACAACGGGGAGGCAGCCAATCAGGTGGTGGCCCATGTCCATGTCCACGTAATACCAGTGAAGATGGAAGACAAGGGGAGGTTCGTTGACAGGAAGAGGTTCACTCCAGAAGAGATGAGCGCGGTGGCGCAGGCCATTCGATCAGAAATGAGCGGATAAGGTGCGTCAGGGAAGGAAGACTGAAATCGTCGTGATGGCCGAATTTGTGCTGGAACCGGTTATCAAGTAGATGGTGTAAACACCCGCCCCGTAAGTGGTTCTGAATTTCTCGAGAGAGAAGGCGATGTCGACCTGAGTCGAGGAGAACGTCCATTTGTCGGCGCACACAGTCGTCCCCGTCTGGAACTGAGCACATTCACCCAGTATCCCATTCCTTGGGAGGACGCCTCCCTCCAGGGTACCAGGACCATATTCGTGCGGGCCGCTGTTGAGCTGTGATATCGTCTGCGCTGACGGGGTATCGTCGAAGGCGATGTAAATCGAGTTGGGAGTCGCAAAGGGATGGGTGGGGGTCCCCGTCATGGTCACGTAGTGAGGATTGGAACCAGTGGGTCCGGTCACCCCGAAGTTGAACTTGATGAAATCGTTCAGAAATTCCTCGTCGAAATAAACGTGAGTTCCGTTGTACGCCACGCCTATGGACACCTTGTTGTGAAGGGGGTCGAGGATGTTGTACCTGTGTCCGTTGTTGCAGCATGCGCTGTCGTTGTACACCATTGAGTGCTCGAGTACCTTGATTGCCTCTTCTACAAGAGCGGTTGATGTGTAGTGGTTGGCGGAATAGGAGAAGAAGGCGACGTTCTCGAAGTCTGCACCGAGTCCTCCCAGGAGCGAATAGCGCATGTATGGCTTGAGGCCCTGGGTGTCGAAGTGGCTGAAGTATCCGTAGTAGAGCATAGAGTCCGCGTGCTGTTGTGCGGCCTGGTTGTAGTCGAGGGTCACTGGCCCGGAGCCGTTGGCGGCGCGGTCTGAGTTGATCAACGTAAGCGTGTACGAAACGAGTTCGCAATAGTTCCCCGGATAGGATATGTTGGCCGATCCGTTCCTTATGTCGGGCGCAACCGGAGGCCGGACTGAAACCACACTAGAGCAGTTGGTGTTTGGAGTGGTGGTAGAGCTCGTAGGACCGACGGTGCTCGTCTGCGTCCCCGGGCCAGTGGTTGTCAGCTGCGAGAAGAACGAAAGACTTTGCTTCAAGGCCTTGGAAAGGTACGGAGCACCTACGACGAAGGCGGCGAGTAGGATAAGGGCGGTGATAATCAGAGCAGCGGCCCGTCGGGAATTCCGTGGTGGACCTTCGGTGCTGACATGAGTTTCGGTGGTGACCGAACGGCTATGGGGCCCGACCTTCAAGATAATTGGACCCCTTCCGTCTTGATATTAAGTGAATTGTAACTTCCGGGTGTTCAAGAAGGTTGGACGTGTTGGACCGATGGCTGTGGCAAAACGCCACAACCACCTTGGTCCATTCGAAATACCTGGGACGCCTGCTCTAGATTGCGAGTCCTTCCTTTTCCGGCTCGGCGAACACGCCGGCGGGAACCTGGGGGAAGTCCTCCTTCATCCTCTCCTCGGCGACCGCTGCTGCTTCCTCTAGGACTTTCTGGGCGTCTTCGTTGGCTGCACTGAAGTTGAGGGAGAGGCCTTCTGTCGTGCCCG
>DATGVR010000015.1:0-12029 GCA_035300255.1 Nitrososphaerales archaeon | reverse complement strand
ACGCCATGCTTCCGAAGAGCTTTGTGGGCGAAAACTGTTTCGAAAGTAGTATTCCGCTCGGTACTGCGACCAAGTTGGATCTTCCGGAAACGTTGATTCCTGAAGTCAACCCCTGGAAGGAAATCGGACCGACGAAATAATTGAGTGGGTTCGTGAGGTTATACTTCATGTAGTAGGTCACCGACGAAGAGATGTTCAAGACACGTGCGGTTATGCTGAGCTGATCTCCTGAGCATGAGATTCCAGTGCCGCTGACCCTGCCGCACCCTAATCCAGCCGGGAGGCCCAGTTTGGCCGAGAACGATGTGATGTTGGAAAGTCCTAGGTTTGAAGTGACGAAGATCAAGGTGAGGTTCGTCCCCTGGTTAGAAAGGGGCGTCAGCTGCGCGCTCGCGACGAGCGAAGGCAGCCCTACCCTCATGGATGAATGCGAGAACACATCGGAGACGATGTTCGTGGTGGCATTGAGTGAACTCCCCCCAGGATTTTGATAGGTCGCAGCATACGACCTGGTGAAGTTGACTCCTAGCAGGCCGAGGGCAGACTGTGAGACTGACACCGTGGCCGTACCTCCGGTGGAACTACCCGTTTTCGCGGCCAGCCCTGGAATCGAATGACCTGCCACGACAACCGAGGATGCCGGAAGTGTCCCCACGTTGGTTACTGTGACGTTGAAAGCCTGGCTTGCGCCTACGGGTTTTCCGAAGCCTCCACTCGGGGCGACTGAGGCATAGACGATGGCGTCGTCTTTTCCAAGGGAAAGGCGTATCGGGTTCAACACCGCGGTAGCGTTGAAGGTCGAGCCTCCGATCAGGTAACTATATCTGACGATCGAGGCCGGAATGACGACACCCCCAGTGGCGGTTCCATTGTACTGGAGCCGATAGACTGGGGTGACGGCACCTCCGGCGGCGATGGTGCCGCTGGGCGCGGTGAAGTTTCCACCCGCGAACTTGAAGCCCGCGGTCTTGGTCCACCAGTCGTCAGAGAAGATGACTCTGGTTATCGGGGTGGCAGGGGAAAGGTTTCTTAGGGTGATGGTTACTGCCAGATTGTCGCCCGCCTGAAGGACACCGACGTCGACGGCCCTCGTGGCGAGGAGAACTGGAGGGTCCTCGACCACTGTCGCGTTGACCCGCGTGACCTGTTTGCCAGACTGAACGCTGAAGGTGTAGCTGTCGCGGGTGACGGTCGCCGAATCGGTCGACCTGACGGCGCCGTCGAGGAATCTGATTTCTACGATGGAAGAGGACGCTTGACTAGACGACTTCAGGGAGGCGACTGTGGACCCGAAGTAACCTAGGATGTTTGGCCTGTTGGACGAATCGAGGGCCGAGGCGCTGATGGAGCCCAGCACCAGGTCATGCGTAAACGCGGAAGCAGACTTCTGTCCTTCTAGGATGACGAAGGGGGACAGAGTCGACTGGAACCCGGAGCTAGTGACTGCACTGGCGAACCCTCCTCTGCTCGTCGGCAAGAAAGTGAGTAGCGTATGGGGGACAACGTCACCGAAAGACAGAGGACTAAAGAACGAGTAGGTGCCAGTTCCGTTTGAAAGTGAGACGAAAGAAGTCAGCATGTACGATCCTAAAGCTGAAGCGGCCGCCGACGCATCGGCGTACGAGTCGGAGCCTACTTTCAGGAAGAGGCCCTGAGAGGGTGTGAACGGCACCGGAAGCAGGTTGTAGCCCTTCGTACCGAAAAGCTGGAAGTCCGATTTCCAGCCAGTCGTCTTGATTGCTGTTACGTTGTACCAAGCGAGACCCGGTGTAGACTCAAGTGCCGACAGTTTAGCTGAACCGTTTATGCCGGTGAAGGAGAAGTACCAAAGCGCGTCAGACCCCGCTATGAAGACGCTTAGTTTCTCGGAATAGACCCCCTGTCCCTGCACTTGCTGGAGAGGTAGCGCGGAAAGTACCATTAGGGCTACGACTGAGGCGGCTAGCACCTGAGAACGTTTCAAGCGAGACGTCGAAGGGCGCCCGATTCACCCTATAAAACCGTATGCGGGTTTGTTACTTCTTCCTCGTCATTTCTTCGGATGGGTCGTCTACTCCCTTTTCGTCCAGCATGAAGACCGCGTCCCTCTCCGGATGGTAGGGACTATCGACCATCCTCGCGATCCGGTTCTTGGCTGCCTTCCTAAGGTAGATCCGGTAGGTGCTTGTGTGCGCGACGACGTGCCCTCCTGTGGGCCTGGTCGGGTCGCCAAAGAACGAGTCGGGCGCGGACTGCACTTGGTTGGTGACAACGACCGCGATGTTGTAAATCTCGGCGGTCCTAAGCAATTGGTGCATGAACCTGTTCAAGCGCTGCTGCCTCTCGGAGAGAGTTCCCCTACCCAGGAACTCGGCCCTGTAGTGAGCCACGGCGCTGTCCAATATTACGAGCTTCACCTTGTTCGGCTCGATTATCCTTCCCAGGTCTTTGACGATAAGCTCCTGATGTGCGCTGTTGTAGGCCCTGGCCACTGTGATCCGTGACAGAACTTTGTCCGAATCCATCTCCCTCGCCTCCGCGATCTCGGCGATTCTCTCCGGCCTGAAGGTGCCTTCTGTGTCGACGTAGATGGCTCCAGCGTCAAGACCCCCTTCCCCCCTGGGGGCCTGTACCATAACGGAGAGTGTGTGGCAAATCTGGCTTTTGCCCGACCCGAATTCCCCATAGAATTCGGTCATGGCCCACGTTTCAATGCCGCCTCCCAAGAGGTCGTCAAGGTTCTTCGAGCCCGTCGATACCCGGTCGATTGCCTTTCTCTTGACCAGGAGGTCCGCGGCGTTGATGAAGTCCGGTTCCAGTCGGTTCAGCTCCACCAGTTTCTTGCGCGCCTTGTTGTTCAGCTCCACGGCCTTTGAGACGTCGATGTCAACGGCTTCGGCGATGTCCATGGGGCCCGCAGTCGCAAGGTCGAGGATTGTTTCGATGCCTGCGTCCTTCAGTTTCTGTTTGGTCGCTGGACCCACGCCTGCAAGTGTGTCGACGTCGAGATCTTCTTCGGTTTCCGTCTTTTCCGTCAACGTTTCACGCGGGCCCTTTCCACTAGATAAATCTGACCTAGGGAGAGATCCGCGAAAGTGTTCTGGGGAAGAGACTCGCTGAGCGGATGTGCTTCAATCCTGCAATCCAGCGGGTCGACCTCTCTACCCCGATGCCGAACCCTGAATGTGGCGGCATACCGAACTTTCTCAATTCGAGGTACCAGGAAAACGACTCGGAGGGAAGGTCCTGTGCTGTAATCCTGTCCATCAGCTCCTTATGGTCGTGAATCCTCTGACCGCCCGTCGCAAGCTCCCCGATCCCCTCGGGTGCTATGAGGTCCGCAGACTTCGTAACCTTCGGCCTGTCCGAATAGGTCATGTGATAGAAGGCCCTGGCGGAAAGAGGATAATCTGTGATGAAGAAAGGCGACTCCTGGGTCAAGCTGATGGCTCTCTCAGCCTCGGTCGGGAGGTCCTCCCCCCATTCGAACCCGAACCCTGACTTTTCCGCCGTGGTACGGGCTTCGTCATAAGTGATCCTCGGGAACGGCAGTTCGGGCTGCTTCAGGGTCCTTCCAAGAGTCTTGAGTTCCACCTGCCTCCTTTCCAGAACACGCTCGACCATCTTTGAAAGAAGCTCCTCTTGTACCTTCATGTTGACAGACTGGTCGGCGAATGCCTGTTCCGCCTCGATCATCCAGAATTCAGTAAGATGTTTGGCCGTCTTGGACTTCTCGGCTCTGAAGGCTGGCTGGAATATCCAGACCTTCTGGAGTGCCGGGAGTGCCGCCTCCTCGTAGAACTGGGCGCTCTGGCTGAGGTTCGCCTTCTTCCCGAAGTAATCCACTGAAAAGAGGGTCGACCCCCCCTCGACTGCCGCCTGGACGAACGTGGGGGCGCTAATCAGGTGAAAGCCGTTGTCTCTGAAATAGTCAAATGCGGCACCAATCACTTCGGCTCTGATCTTCATCGTCGCAATGGCCTTCGGCCCTCGGATGCTGAGGTGCCTCTTGTCGAAGAGGAAAGACGCGGACTTGGCCGCGGTCCGCGTAATCGGCCATGTATCCGCCAGAGCGACGACGTCGAATTCATTCGCAGCTATCTCCTTGCCTCCGGGGGCTCGCTTGTCTTCTCTGACTTCCCCTCTGACGATTACGGCAGATTCTGTCGTGACCCCTTTTGCAGCATCGTAGGCGGTATCGGCCACCCCCTTCTTGGAGGAGACTTGTATGTAGCCGGACCCATCCCTGATGACTGCGAACACAAGCCCTCCGACGGTGTGTTTCCGGGCGACCCAACCTCTGACTTCGACGTGAACCTCGGAACGGCCAGCCAAGACCTCCGCAGCGCTTGCAAGCTTGAACCTTCCCGCTTTCACAGTGGTGGGCTCTGCGTCCTGGTGCTAAAAGTGTGATGTGAAAGCGCCAAGGGTTAAAGGAGCCAACTTAGGTCGGTCTGAGCAAAATCCCCATGCCTCGCAAAGGAAGTACGATTGTTAGATGGACAGGCAGGGGCGACCTGGGTCAACTCGAGTCAACCATCAGGTACCTCCTTCGGGGAGAAGGCGCAGCTCCACGAACATGGAGGAGTGGAGACTCCATCGTGGTCGAAGGCATGGAACCGATCGGCGTCGCGGCTTTGCTCGGTCATACACCGGGGGTGGGGTGGATCGCGGCGGGTCTGGCGTCCAAATCATTCAAGGAACTCCTTGATGATTCGGCCACACTTGCCAGGATTTACCTGAAGCCTGGGGGCACATTCTCGGTGGAAGCAGAAGGAGGCGATGGCACCATGAAGTCGGATGTCGCGGGTGCCGTGACGTCCAAAATTCTAGAGTCTGCACAGAGGAGTAGAGTCTCACAGACTACCCCGAAAGTGAGGTTCAGGACGGCCTTTGACGGATCTAGAGGGGTCGTTGGGGTGCAAATCGCGAGGGGGCCCGCTGGAGTCCCGACCGGGGTTGCTGGCGCTGCATGTTTGGTGTCGGGTGGGAGGCACAGCTCGGTGGTGTCATGGATGGCCCTATTGGAAGGCTACAACGTCAGCTTAGTTCACGCAAGGGTGAATGAAGAGAGTTTGCTAGGAGCGGCGCGTCTGTACGCCGAGTTGTCACATAGGACGAATCCAAGGAAACTGATGCTCCAAGTTGCCGAGGGCAAGTCACTTGCCGGAGCCTTGGTCGGAATCGTCAGGGGTGTGAGTGAGCCGGTGTTTGGCGGATTTCATGCGTCGGGAGGGCCGATTCCGAGGCTTCTAAGGGGCCGCGTCCTTGCTCCACTTTACCTACTGACCGAAGACAGGTTCAACGAAGAGTTTGATTCGCTCGCTTTGAAAAGCCATGATGCAAGGACGAGCTGGGACTCTGGCAAAATCGAGGACGTGCAAATCAGGAGCTTCGGAGGCGTGACGGCCGACGTCAGCGAGGTTGTGGATGGCCTCGCATAGAAGCAGCTTCGATTGTGTGAACGATGTCGGCCTTTGCATCGAATTTCCGGGCTAGGTCGCCAAAACGTTTCGTCGATGCCGGATAATCACCATTCAGGAGTGCGATAAGCGACTTCTCCAAGAATTCCACTGTCAATTCATCTTGCCGATGCCATATCGCGACCCCCAACCTAGCTGCCTTCTGCGCGTTCCCTTCCTGTTCCGGCTGCTTTGGAATGGGGACGAGGAGCGAAGGCTTCGACCACAAGATAGCTTGGCCGATGGTGCCGTGCCCTGCCCTGGAGATGACAACGTCGCACGCCTTGAAATAGAATTCGGCGATACCGCACCAGCCATAATACCAGCCTCCGGGAAAACGGTTTGGGACGGGGCTGGCCATAGGGTCGCCCCCTGAAACGACAAAAGAGTACCTAGCCGCCAGGGCCTCAGAATAATGCATGGCCATCCTCAGAAAGCTCGTCCTCGTCTTCGGAGGACCAGAGACTTGCCAGAAAATTTTTGGACGTTTGTCGTTGATGAACTCGGCCGCAGCGTCGTCGGGCTCTGCACCTTCGGAAGGTGCGAGGAATCCTACGTAGCGAGTCTTCTCGACATTGCTCCCCCAGAGGTTCTTCTCGCTGATAGTGTAGGGCGGGGGAAGGTCAGGGAGCAGGACCTCGTCGCTGAATTCCCAGAGCTTCCCCGTGGCGGCGGATATTCCGACGGAGAGTAGCCTTGAGAGGAAGCCTTTGTTTCCGTGAGAACTCGTGAGGTTGAGCTGGTTCAAAACAGTGTAGGCGGGAACTCGAAGGATCCTGGCGGCAAGAATCGTAGGGAGCGCTGAGTCGCTCAGTACGACGTCAGGCCCGAAACGTTCGATGTTTGCGATCTCTTCGCCCAGCTGTTTGTACGTGCGGGCCAAGATGGTCGGGTAAGCAATCAGGGTTTCTTTGAGAAGGAAGGCGCCTGATTCCGAGTACTGCACGTCAGCCAGAGGAAGGTCGTTGCACGGATATCCGTGGTCCTTTATCAAAGAAGCGACCTCGCCTGAGGATGAAAACTCCACCACGGCGTTCCTTACCCTGAGTTCCTTCGCAACTTCGAGCATCCTGCTTGCGTGGCCGAGACCGGACCCGAAGCAGCCGATGTAGACTTTCATTTCAGGATTCAGGGTTCACGCGGATTACTCTCCCTCTGGGATTCGACTCGGAGAAGACCTCGGCCTGGAATGCCTGCACCTTGGTCTCTCCATCGAGCCAAGAGTCTGGGGGGAGTCCGGCCTTCATGCAAGCTTGCGAGAGGAACTCAGTTTGGTCCAAATTGAATTCAGTCGCTACCTGTGGGAGTAGGAGGCCGCTGAAGTAGGAGCGAGAAACTATCAGGCCGTCGGTGCCTATCCTGACTCGCGCCGGGAGGTCCTGAGGGCGCGAAACCTTGATGACTTCCGGCCTAGTGAGGATGCTCACTTCGATGACCACCGCATCTAGCTCGGATTTTGTAATTGGGGGGAATCGGGGGTCCTGGGAAGCCGCTGCCACAGTGGCTTCTCGTATTGCTTCCTCGAGCTTCTTGACCGGATGGGGGAAGCCTATGCATCCCCTGAGCCTCTCCTCCACTGAAGCTGAAGCGAGATTGAGCGTCACAAAGACACCCCTCTGTTCTGAAAGCGCACCGGGGGACGGAGGCCTCGAGTTGGCGACAGCGCCAGAAACATGGGCGTCGAGCGTCTGCCTGGCGAGGGCGACGGCGGCCTCCCCGTCTTCAAGGGAAAGTGGCAATCTATTTCGGCTCGAGGCGCCGTGACAGCGACCTTAACTTTTTCCAGTGGCTCCCACGCCAGTAGTAGTGCCCGCAGCCTCTGCAACGGTAGAATACGCGATGGCGGACTACCACGCTTGGTGGGACTTTGCCCAGGACGTCAGCCCTTCGTCGCGACAATAGGTCGCACCCGCAAAGAGAACACAGTGGGTCCCCCCGAACGAGCCTTGTCCCGGAAGCGGCTGCAGCTCGAGAAATCACAGAGATGCGTTCACCGTCGCTCTTTCCCGCTACCAGGATCACGCCGAGTCCCTTGGACGAGGCCAGTGCGGCCAGTGAACGGTCAGAGGTCAGCATGACGCGCTTCTGAGCGTGGGCCTCCGTGAGTATTCCCGAGTCGTTCCCGGTCTTGTAGTAGGTGGTGTCAAACCCCAGGGCTCGCAGCTTACGGCACAGAGAGCCCAGCATTGCATCGGCGATGAAACGAGTCCTCGCTTCGTCGTAATTGGGCGGCATCTCGATATCCGAGCTGCCCTACCTGGTGGTCTCTGCAGCCTTGACCGATTCGTAAAGCCTCCTTGCCCCGGGGTCTTTCTCGAAGTGTTCGCGTATTGGCGCGATTATCTCATCCATGGCCTCTCCTACCCCCAGTTTGAGGTCCGCCGGGTGTAGGCGTCCGCCTTGGTAAGCAGTCTCAAGCTCGCTTACCGAGTGGAATTCGACCGGGCCGCCGTACTTCTCGGGCCGCACCACCTTCATAGATTTCTTTTTCCGGAATATGATGTACTTCGAATATTCGATGAGCACGTTCCCTTGCAATACCTTTGGTGGGCAATAGGCAGAGTCGATCTTCTTCATGATCACGTCCTTGCTGTCATGGACAAAGATTGATGTCTCCGGTTTGCTCTTGCTCATCTTGCTGGCTATTTCTTCATCCACCTTTCCATCCTCGTCGTAGCCCTCTGGGTCTTTCTTTCCCTGGAGTCCGATGAGCATGTGATGATGGACGGCGACGGGTTTCTTCCACTTCATCTTCTCAGCAATCTCCCGGGCTAGGATGTTGGCCCTCCTCTGGTCTACGCCCAGTTGACAGATGTCAACGTCAAGCCAGAAGATGTCTGCGACCTGCATCATTGGGTAGAAGAGCTGGGCTGTCTGTACAGACTCCTTGGTTGTCCTCCCGGCGATGGTGAGGGCCCGCTGAGCCCTTGCGAGGGTGGAGTTCTGTGCCACTGTGATTACTTTCTTCCAGTATTCTTCGTTCTTGGCGGCGTCGCTCGTCCAGAGAATCTCAACTTTGCTCATGTCGACCCCGGCCGCCTTCCAGACCTCGACGAAGTATTTTCCAACTTCCCTGATCTTCTCAAGGTCCCCGCCCATCTTGTTGTTGACCCAGGCGAACCAGTCCGCAATCCACAGCTTCATCCTTACTCCGGCCTTCAACATGTCTTCCACAAGGATCGGCCGTAACACTCCAAAGGGGAGGTGCGCGAGACCACTCGGCTCAAAGCCGTCATAGGCCGTTGGGTGCTCGTCGGTTTCGAGAAGGGTTCTTAGCTCCCTTTCAGTTATGATTTCTTCACCTACACTCTTGATGAGGTTGAGCCTGGTTTCGAGGTCCAAACACTTCGGGCGCATGCCAAGCCCGATAAAAGGAATCAGGCCTTGCGAAGGGAAATTGCAGCGGCTCCTACGGTGAATCCAAACACGAGGAGCGCGAATGCCTGGTGGAGGGTCACGACGGACGCGGAAAGATTGGTGTTGACCACCACTCCTCCGATCGCAATTTCGACCAAAACCGAAATCAACGCTAGGTAAATCAGCTTCCTGGCCCCGGACGGAGCATCCTTGGCCCTCCAGAAGACCAAGGCCGTAAGGATCAGGAAGAGCCCAGAAAGTGATGCAAGAATCCTGTGAGTGTATTCGACAACCGCCCCGACGTCTGGGGGCGGAAAGAGCTGCCCGTTGCAGAGCGGCCAGTCTTCCGGAGTGTTGAGGCCGCAGAGGCCTCCGTAGTGGTTGGACGTGACGGATGCGCCCACTACGAGAAGGGAGAACACGACTACGACCGTCAACCCGAGAAGTGCGTTCCTGCCCTGCATTGGACCCAGCCGCTCGAGTTTGTGTCTTAAGTGATTCTAGAGTTCTTCGTGAGGGCGTCGACCTTCGACTTCAGGACGGCTGAGGGGACGGCGCCTATGACGATATCCTCAACTTTGCCCTTGGAGAAGAACATAACTGTCGGAATGCTCATGATTCCGAACTGCATCGCCAGCTCTTGGTTGGCGTCTGTGTCTATCTTGACGAACTTCACCCTGCCCTGATATTCTTCTGAAAGCTTGTGGATTACAGGCTCTATGACCTTGCAGGGCCCGCACCAGTCAGCGTAGAAGTCCACGACCACGGGCTGACTCGAGTTCACTACTTCTTCTTGGAACTTGCTTCCCTGAATCTGAGTTACAGTATTGCTCATTTTTGTTTCACTTGGAAATGGCGAATTTCTCCCTGCTTATAATTTTGTCCCGTTTCAAAGCTAGGCCAAGAGGCTATTCTTCAGGACGCGGAGGGGTATGGCGTCCCACGGACGCCCGGGGGGCCAACTCCGCCAAAGGAGCGGACTTGAGAACGTCTCCAACCGGATTGTATGTCACAAGGGTCGCGCGGTCCAGCGCCTTCGACACCAGGTCCTGGAGGCCAAACCTGCCAACGTATTCCGCGATGATGTCTGACCTTACCTTTGTCCTGGGGTGCCTCGTTATGATGGCACAGCAGTCCATGTATTCTTCAAGGGAAAGCTCGTAGGTGCCGATGCTCTTGGCTAGGCTGACAATCTCCTCTTTGTCATAGGTCAACAGAGGCCGCAGGATGGGAAGAGATGAGCCGTCATCGAAAGAAGCGATGTTCCAGAGGGTCTGTGACGCGGCCTGGGAAAGCGAGTCACCCGTCGCGATTGCAGAAGCTCCGAAGCGTGGCGCCAGTGCCTCTGCCGTCATTCGCATGAATCTGCGGAAGAGCGAGGGTTCCAAGTCTGGGTGGCCTCCAGCCGTGGCCAACTGATACTCCGCGAATGACAACAGGACAATAGTGATCTTGCCGCTGTAGTCGGAGAGCACTTTGACGAGCTTCGTTATCTTGCTCTCCAGTGCCGTCTTCGGAGACGGTCCGAGATAGAAGTGAACGTAGACAGGTCTGCAACCCCTCTTCATCAGAAGCCAAGCCGCTACCGGGGAGTCAATCCCCCCAGAGAATAGATGCATCACCCGTCCCGCTGTTCCGATGGGGAGACCCCCGGGGCCCCTAAGCTTGTCTGTGTAGACGAGTGCATTACCCCTTATCAGGTCAACGTGTATCGCAACGTCAGGGTTCGAAAGGTCAACCGTCTTCCCGGTGGCCCCCACCACTTCGGCTCCGAGTTTCGTCGCCAACTCTTGGGAGGTCAGCGGGAATGATTTGTCGGAGCGCCTGGGGTCAATCTTGAAGGATCTTCCAGGGGCTGACGCAGCGGAACCAAGGACGGTGGTGAGAATTTCTTGATAGTCAGGTTTCACAGTAGACACTGGAGCCACCCATGACACGCCGAAAACCCGGGAGAGCCTTCGAGCTACTCCGGCCCCATCCCCTTCGGCTGCCACCATGAATCTCCCGTCAGCCAGCACCGTCTGGTGATCAATCCCTGTTAGTGACTTGTTGATGTTCCGCCTGAGGGCCTTTACAAACTCCGGCCTGTTGTTACCCTTAAGCGCAACTTCAGAGTAGTGCACCACGAACTTGGCGGGCATGCTAAGAATCGCAGCCTTCATCCAAGAAAAAGCTTGCCCAACTCCTGCTAAGATGGCAGAACTGCAGCGACCATCGCAACAAGAAAGATCACGGCAAGATACGGGCTTGAGAACTTGAAAGCGAGCCAAGCATTCGCCTTGTTGGGCGTCTTCAGGAGCTTTAGATTTGTCGCCAACAAAAGGGAATCGAAAACGATTGCAACTGACAGGTAAACGAGCAAGCCGAGACCTGCAAGATAGAAAGCCAGGAGAAGGCTGACAGGAATCAGGAGCAGAGTGTTGGCGACAATGTACTTGGAAGCCGCTCTGGGTCCGACTTCAGAGGGAAGCATCGGTATTCCTACGGCAGAGTAATCCTGCTCAGTAATCACTGCAAGGCTCCAGAAGTGGGTGGGCGTCCACACGAAGACGAGCGCCCCCAGGATCCAACCGACGATTGCGTTCGAAGAAGTTACTGCATACCACCCGGCCAACGCGGCGCAGCTCCCTGCGAAGCCCCCAAGGACAATGTTCCACGATGTCCTGGGTTTGAGAAATACGGTGTAGATGGGGACATAGACGAATGCGCCCAGGCCGATGAAAAAAGTAGCGACCAGATTCAGGGTCAGAAATGCGATCAAGATTCCCGCTGCGAGCAGCCCGAGACCAGTGGCTAGGGCATAGGAGGAAGGGACGATCCTCCTCGCAGGCAGGGGTCTGTTCATGGTCCTCTTCATCTTCGAGTCTATTCCCATTTCGAGATAGCTGTTCAGCGCGAGGGCGCCCCCAGAAGCGAAGGCACCTCCCAGGAGCACGCCGACCACCACAGGCGTCGACGGTATTGACCTGGCTGCGACTATCGAAGACCCGATGGCCGCCATAAGAAGGAGTGGGACTATCTTCGGTTTCGTCAGTGCGATGTAATCCGAAAAACTCAATCAATCAGACCCCGATTCGAAGCCAGCGCACTTTCATGGTGTATTTTGGCTTTCCTTGGACCTGAAACCCTTAAGAAATCTTGAGAGTCCGGGCGACCGTCCCGCGGTAGCTCAGCCTGGTAGACCCATTGGGGCCACAAGCTTCCGGCTGTAGAGGTCGGCCATCGGCTGAC
>DATGVR010000014.1:0-14947 GCA_035300255.1 Nitrososphaerales archaeon | reverse complement strand
TCCCGTACGCCTCTCCGAGCTTTTTCATCTTTGGGCCGCACGCCATTGCGTAGTTCGAAAGTATGTAGGGCAGTGGGAGGCCGCAGGAGACCCCATGGGGGAGTTTGAACCTGGTCGCGATTGTATAGCCTATCGAATGCCCGTACACCATCCTGGCCTGCAACGCTATCCCTCCCAGCAAGGCCCCCAGACTCATTGATTCCCTTGCCCCTTTGTCGCTGCCCATGTCGTAGGCTCTCTCAAGATTCTGCACAATCAACCTGACCCCCTCCAGAGCTGCTGAGTCCGTGATCGGGCTCGCCAGGGTCGAAAAATACGCCTCGGTGTTGTGGCACAGAGCGTCCATGCCGGTGGCTGCAGTCACTCCGGGAGGCATTGACATCGTAAGGTCTGGGTCGACCACTGCTACCGATGGGAGCAAAAGAGGGCTGTTGATCCACTGCTTGTGGCCATCAACTGTGACCATCGACGTAACCGTAAGCTCGGCCCCCGTTCCCGCTGTGGTGGGGACCATGATAGACGCCAATGGTTTTTTCGTGAAGAGGCCGTTCCCGACGAACGATTTAGCTGGCCCTTCGTTCGTCGCAAAGCACGTCGCAACCTTTGCCATGTCCATCGAGCTTCCTCCTCCTACACCAATGACAATGTCGTATCCCCCGCCCCTTACTCGGTCCGCAACGGCTTGGGCGACCTCGATCTTCGGTTCAGGCTCGACTTCGTCGAACACTTCGAGTCGTAGTCCGTCCAAATGTTGTGAGACCCTCTGGATAATCCCGGTCTTTACCATGACCTTGTCAGTCACCATCAGCGCCCTGCTTCCTCCCAAAGCCTTCGCCTCCGTCCCAATCCCCTCGACGGCGCCGAACCCGAAGGAAAGTTTGGTCGGAAGGAAATAAGAGAACTTCAACGAGTCCAGAGCGAAAAACTCCTTTTTAACCGATACCAGAGCCGAATCTCACGTTTGCACCTCGACGCGTCTCAGGAGAAGCTACTTCGCGGCGAAGCAGGGGAGGCAAAACAGTTCGCCATGGAAATCGTCTCCAAGGTCGGAGACGCAGTGGGAGCAGAATCCCTGGTCCCGATCAAGTCGGCCCACGTCCTCGCCCACTACAGCAGCCTCCACGATGCTGGAGTCGACGTCCTCGAGCGATTCGCCAACTCAGGGGGCAAGTTCGCGGTCCCGACCTCGGTCGACCCTGCGAGCATTGACCTGCAGAACTGGAAGTCCTTCGGCATCCCCGAGGAATACGCCAGGCAGCAGTTCAGGCTCTGCGATGCCTATGCTCGCCTCGGAGGGCTCAGATGCTGGACCTGTGTCCAGTATCAGGTCTGCAACTTCCCCAAACGCGACGAAACAGTCGCCTGGGCCGAATCCAGTGCGGTGGTCTTCGCCAACTCAGTGATAGGGTGCAGGTCCAACAAAATTACTGCAGGGATGGATGTGGCATGTGCCATTCTCGGGCGGACCCCTAAGTTCGGGATGCTGAACGACGAGAACCGCCCGGCAGCAATCGCCTTCAGGGTCGCACTCGACCTTCTCTCCGAACTCGACTACAGGTCCCTGGGGTTCTTCATTGGCAGAAACGCTGGCTCACGAGTCCCCGCGCTTGTCGGGCTTCCTCACGAAGCGACTTCCGACGACATCAAACACCTCGGAGCCGCGGCCGCGGCAGCAGGCCCGATCACGATGATACATTACCTTGGCATCACTCCCGGGTCCGGGACGCTTGGTGCGGCTACCGGGGGCACCAAAGTGGAGGAATTAGAGGTGACAAGGGCAGACTTGGACGAGGTCGAAACTGACCTGAACCAGACTTCCGAACGGCCAGACCTGGTCGCCTTCGGGGTTCCTCATCTCTCGGTCAATGAGCTGGGACACTTGGCAAAGTTGCTCGAAGGGAGAATGCTCAGACCCGGAGTGCGGATGTACGCTTACACGTCATCCCAGGCCTTCGACATGGCAGGGAGGACGGGGATTACCTCTACGATAGAGGCCTCTGGCGCGAGGCTGTCACAGAGCACCGACGCCGAAATCTCACCCTTGAAGCGGCTGGGGTTCAACGTCGTCGCCACAAACTCGGCAAAACTCGCCGAGATCGTCTCCTCCGAGGGCGAGATCAAGATGAGATATGTTCCAATGGAAGACATAATCGAGGAGGTAACAAATTGAGCTCAGGCCCCTTGAAGGGCAGAGGTTTGGTCCCGGGCCGGGCCCAAGGAGAAGCGGTCGTTTCAAACATGGCTTTCACATTTGCCCACGGGGTCGACCCTGCGACCGGGAACGTCACCGATGTGAGGAGCGACGTCAAGGGTTCAGAGGTAAAGGGAAAGGTTCTGTTCTACCCGTTCGGCAAAGGCTCAACCACCGCATCCGCATGGTTCCTCGAGACCGTCCGCCTCGGGAACAACCCTGTGGCCCTGGTGACCGAGGGGGTCGACCTATCGGCCGTCATCGGGTCCGTCATGGCCAGGCTGGTCTATGGAAAAGAGATACCCGTCGTCTCGGGCATCCAGAGGAACATCTATTCGACCATCAAGTCGGGGGCCAAGGTCACGGTGGACGGCGGTGCCGGCGAGGTGCGTGTGTCAAGCTGAAGAGATTGCTTCGCGACAAGAAGCTCTTCCTGTTCGACCTCGACGGAGTCTTTTACAAAGGAAAGGAGAGCAGGGTGAAGATAGGCGGGACGAAGGCCATCGAGGCCCTTAGAGCGCGAGGCAAGAAGCTCTACGTCCTTACCAACAACTCGACAGACACCGTCGAGACAGTCCATTCTCGCCTTGAGGAGTTCACCATCCCTGTGAAAAAGGAAGAAATCCTGACGAGCAGCCTCCTCACCGCCGAGTACCTTCGAGATAGGCACGGTAGGGTCTCCTACTTTCTCGTGGGCGAGGAAGGACTCGACTTGGAGATGAAAAGATGCAGCCACCGCAGGACCCAAGGCGAAAAAGCAGATTTCGTGGTCGTAGGGCTAGACCGGAGGATAACCTATGAAAAACTCGACCATGCCGCGAGGCTCGCAAGAAACGGCGCGGGCATAGTCGCCACACACAACTCTCGCCTCTACATGTACAAGACAGGCCCTGCCATAGCGACCGGGCCGATCGTCAAAGCAATAGAGTACGCCAGCCAGAAAAGAGCAACTGTGATAGGGAAGCCATCCCCTTTGATGTTCAGGATCGCACTTGAAAGGGCAGGGTGCAATAAAGGGGAGGCAGTTATGATCGGTGACCAGACGGACACAGACATCGCAGGCGCAGCCAAGGCCGGGGTAGATTCGATCCTTGTAACAAGCGGGGTCGACCAAAGCGTCGGGGACTTTCATACCATTGCTACGCTCTCTAACGTCGACGACATAGTCACGCTCCTCTGATGCGACGCTAGCTTCCATTACCTCGAGTGCTTCCTCACAAATGCCAGGTCGATGGATATCCCCAGACCGTGGCCACGTGGAACCCCGATTTTTCCCCCTCGGGGCGCCTCAAGTCCTGTGGCGAGTTCTGACTGAAGAGGGTTTGGAAAGGGGTTGAACTCGACCCCGATCGAGGGACGAGCCGACGCGACGTGCAGGGAGGCCGCCAGCGAAATGACCGAGTTCATACCAGTCATAGGAGAAAACGACAAGCCGCGCGAGCCACCCTTCTTCGCGACTTCCATCTCGATTGCAACCCCGCCACATCTGCTCACGCTTGGCTCGAGGACTCCGACAAGCTTCTCTTCGATTGGTCTGTCGAAATCGCCAGCGAACCAGCTCTCGCCTGCCCCTATCTTGACTTTCGAACCCTTGAGGGCTTTGTACCCCTCCCAATCGTCCGAGAGAACCGGTTCCTCGAACCACGCTAGGTCGAAGTGGGAGAACGCTGCCGCTGCTTTCATAGCGTTCTTCGCGTCGTAGGCTCCATTGGCGTCGGCCACGAGCATCCCCTCGGGCCATGCTTTCCTGACCGCTGCCAAGGTCCTCACGTCCTCGTCCACCCCGAAACCGATTTTGATCTTGGCGCCCCCGAGCTCTTTTGCCCTCACCAGCTCAATTTGGGAGGCCAGGGAACCGCGAGATGCGAACAGGGACCCTGCAAAAACTCCGACTTCAGGCGTCGGATTTGTTGTAAAGAAGCTGTTCAGGGGTCTGCGGGAGGCATTCCCCAGGCAGTCGTAGAGAGCGATTTCGATTCCACTGAGTGCTTCGACGGACACCCCTCTCGTATGCCCCCGGACCCGAAGTTCTCTCCAAATCTGATTCCATGCGGCCCCCACGTCGGGATAGTTGCGCCCGGCTATCGCCTTCCCTAGAAAGCGCACCATTGAGGCGGTGGCCTCAGGGTCGAACCTGGTCATGGCCTCTCCCCAGCCTTCTACCCCATCGCAGACTCCTCTGACGAGCACAGTCTGGAAGTGCGAGTAGCTGAACGTCCCTCCCTTGAGGTCCTCTTCGACCTTAATCGCGATTGGGAAGGCTTCCAGGGCCTCGACCTTCAATGGAACAGTTGCACTCGGGGCAACCTTAAATTGATTGACACTACGCTTCGTTTCGAACTTGCAACATTCATCGTCAAAGGGATTGGCGAAGTGTGCCATCTGCGGGAAAGTTGAGGAGCAGCTCGGGACCTTTCCATTGGTAGTTGGGGTAGGAAGGGTCTGCCTCGTTGACGGAATGAGCAAGGTGAAATGCGAAGTCTGTGGGGACGACGTAAAGCTCCTTACGTCTTCTCGGCTCCAGGGAAGGGCTCTCTGCCTCAAAGACTACATGAAAGAGGTCGAGAAGTTCCGTCAGCACATAGTCCAGAGTTTCGACGAAGACGACGAACCTGCAACCACGATCCTAGGACGGGCGTACAAAGAGGCGCCAGAGGGCTACACTCTCCTGGCTGTCCGCCGGGGTAGGAACTCGACCCACATTTGGGAGGCCGAGTACGAGAAGACCGAGATTTTTCAGATGCGTTGCAGTTAGACCCGGGCACTCAACAACTTTACACACGATTTCTTAAACTCCCGCAGGAAGGAATACCGTACTGTAAGGAACATGGCCAACGAGGAGATGCTGGTCCTAAACAGGCTCCTTCAGGAAATAGAAGATCTGAAACTTGGCCTGGACCCCAGCGTACTCTCGGGCTGGTATCAGAAAGTCGCTAGCGACGCAAGGGCCGAAGCTCCGAGTCACCTGACAGAATCCATCGACGTTGTCCAAGATCCGATTCTCCCCATGAAGTTCGAATTCAAGACATCAAGGCGGGCCATCAAGTATGTCGTCGAAGCCATCGATAGGAACCTTAACCAGATGCCCATGGCTACAAGGCTCTACTTCCAGAAGCTGGCAGAACTCATTCAGGCCGAGGCCCTACGCTAGGACTTCGTAGTCTTTCCGAAAGCAATTGCGACGACTGGATTTAAACACAGCCACGTAAGGCCCTGACTAGCCTTTGACTCTTCCTTCGTACAACATAGTAGTGAACTTCGTAAGTGAGGGGGAGGTGGCGAACCTAATTCGAGGATACGTGGAGGTCAACGGGAACAAGGTCCGCTTCTCTGGAGTGGCCTACGGAAGGTTCGGGGGGCAAAACTTCTCGCCCCAGTTTTCGAAGGCGGCCAAGGGGAAATTGGCAACACTCACCGGGGACTTCCAAAAATTTGAGGAGGACTTCCAGTTGAGGCTTGTCAGGGGCGACTTCGACGCAAGGCCTGGAAAGAATGAGCATCATCATCACCTTCACCTTGGTGAAGAGCACGGCCGGCACGAAGAGGGGCAAAGTTGAATCTGCTAGTGGGCGGAACCGGTTTCATCGGAGGCCATGTTGTAGAATATCTCTTTGAGCAGGGAGAGATTTCAAAGGGAATCTTTAGGATGGGCTCGCACCTGAAGATCATGGACGCCAGCGGGGTCCAAGGATTGGAGGCAGACGTGCTGGACCACCACTCGCTTCACGAAGCCATGGAAGGAGTTGACATTGTTTACAACATGGCGTCACCGATGCCCGGGTCGGACTCCGATTTTCGCAAGTTCAACACCGAGGGCATCCTCAACCTTCTCGAAGTGGCAAAGGAGTCGAAGGTCAAGACCTTCGTTCACCTCAGCACCCTAGATGTCTACGGATTCGGGGCGAAGGCGATAAATGAGTCAACGAGCATAAGCCCCTCCGACGACTACCAGAAGTCGAAGGCCGAAGCCGAGAGGCTTCTCATCGAGTTCTCCAAGAGAAACAAAGAACCTAGAATCACCATTATCCGGTCCGCCAAGGCTGTCGGCTCAAGAGAAGAGAGCTTGGTTATTCCAATCCTTCGGATGGTTGATTCGGGCACCGTCACAATCCCCTCTGCCAAGTCCATGTCATTCTCTCATCCCAAGGACATCGCTCAGGCAATGTACAAGGCAGCAACGGGGCCCTCGGATGCAGGAGCCGTGTTCCTGGTGAAATCATTCGACTCAACCCCCGAAGAGTTGGCAGGCGCTATGATCGCGGCATTGGGGGCAAAAGTCAATCTCAAGAAGCAAGGAGTTTTCTCATCCTCAACTTTGCGCAAATACACAGCGGACCAACTGAAGGCTTCGCTTACAATAGGGGCGCAAACGTCGTGGAAGGGTTTGGGGTATTCTCCGCAATTTGACTTGAAGACTACATGCCAGGAGATTGCGACTTGGTACAAAAAAGAGCCTTGGGTCACCGAAAACGCCTAGCCATCTCCCGAATACTTCGAGAGATGCGGCGAATGGTCTACGGGTCCCTTGACAAGCGAGCGACCGCACTGGCACAGCTCCAGGAAGCAGAAGGAGGAGATCCCTTCCGCATCCTAATTGGGACTATTCTCTCCCACAGAACCCGAGATGAAAACACCTCCAGGGCGACTGAAAACCTGTTTTCAAAATACAAGACCCCTTCCCAGCTCGCGACGGCGGACCCAGACATCGTGCGCCGTCTCATAAGGCCGTCAGGTTTTTACAACATGAAGACGAAGAACATCATGACCGCATCAAAACAACTGGTCGACGAGTTCGGGGGCGAAGTCCCTGACAATGAGGAGGACCTATTGAAACTCCATTCCGTGGGGAGGAAAACCGCCAACTGTGTTCTTGTCTACGCGTTCAACAAACCAGCGATACCCGTCGACACACACGTCCACAGGATCTCCAACCGACTCGGACTTGTCAGTACAAAGAAACCAGAGGAGACCGAAGCAGAACTCGTTCGCAAGGTCCCCAAGAAGTACTGGTTAGAGTTGAATGACCTGTTCGTGCGGTTCGGGCAGACAACCTGCAAGCCCATTGGTCCTCACTGCTCAACCTGCTCCCTGTCAGGCGAGTGCTTGTACTACAAGACCGTCGTCGCTCCCAAGCGCAAAGCTTCTTAGGCCGTGAACGGCGACCTTGAAGTGTGCCTAGCCTTGAGGAGGCAAAACGGAAGGTCGCCGAACTCGTAATCGCGAAAGGTTTCGGAAACAGTCCAGATGACATAGCAAAAAAGCTCCTCTTTGCCTTCATCGAATTGGGGGAGGCGGGTGACTCGTGGAAGAAAGGTAAGCCAACAGATGAGACCATAGAGGAATTGGTTGATGTGATTTTCTACGTCCTCGACGCCTCTAGATTGATTGCACCCGAGGCGAACATGGACGAAGTCTTTGAGAAAAAGTGGGCGAAAAACATGAGCCGAACTTTCAGGTATGGCGAAGGCTTCAGGGAGAAGAGGGTCGAAACAGCCTAAAGTGCTCTAACCCAGATTACACTCTTGTCGGCGTGGCAGACATAACCCTCGAATCTCAGCCCCTTCTGATCGATCACCTCCTCAGTCTTATTCATGGGACCACTGCATTGGGTGCACTTCTGGTCTGACTGACGCTGTTCAATCTTGTCCCAGTTTACCATGAAATAAGTCAGGAACATCGGTGAAACATCCGACTTCATTCTAATCAAAAACTTCCGTCAAGTATTGCATTGGGCGACAGGGACTCTTCCGGTAGAAAAGCATGTTCTCAGCGCCGAGACGGTTAAAGAGCCCGTGAACGGCCCATGCTCCGAAATGGAATCTTTGTTCCAAGCTTCAGTGGACGAAGTCGACAAGCTCATTGGCCTTCAGAGGCAAGAGTTCGATATCCTCGAGGACGCCGACTCGGCCGCCACCGAACTCCTGGTCTCAGAATTCGAGAAGTACGTCGAGAGGAAGTACAATCCCGAAATCCCCGAGGTGCTCAAGCGGCACAACCTGATGGGGGTGCCGATAGACGAGAAGTACGGGGGGAGGGGAGCGCGGCAGCTCGTCCAGGCCCTCTTCCTCGAGCGGATGGGACAGACGGGGATGGGCGTCATAACGTTCGCAGACGTTCATCAGTGCCTTGGAAGCATGAGCATCCAGGACTGGGGGACCGAGGAACAGAAGCAGCGATATCTTCCCAGGGCAGCCAAGGGAGAGGCAGTCCTCGCCTACGGCCTTACGGAGCCAGAAGCAGGCTCGGACCCGGCATCCCTCAAAACGACCTACAGGAATGAAGGCGATGGTTTCAGTCTCTCGGGGTCCAAGTACCTCATCTCCAACGGTTCAATCGCGTCGAACATGATAGTCTTCGCCATACCTGAAAATGGGGGCGAAAGACCGACGGCGTTCCTGCTTGACACCAAACAGAAAGGCTTCAGCGTGGACATGAGGCTCGAAGAGAAGATTGGTCTCTTTACATCAGACACATCAATGCTGACCCTTGAGGACGCCTTCGTGTCAAAGGGGGACATCTTGGGCCAGGAGGGAAAGGGGTTCTCGGTAGCCTATTCTGCTCTGCTCAACGGCAGGATCGGTATTGGTTCTGGATGCGTGGGCGTGATGGAGGACTGCCTCAACCAGGTGAAAGAGAGGGTGACATCCAGGGTCCAGCACGGCAAGGAGATTGGCAAGCACCAATTGATCCAGAAGCAAGTGGCCTTCATCGAGTCAAGCCTTGAGGCCTGCCGGTGGCTAGTCTACAGGGCCGCCATCAAGAAAGACGACTCAGAAAAGGACCCGAAGAGCCTTCCGCTCCGAGCAGATGCCGACCGACTGTCAGCCGTAGCCAAATACATGGCATCCCGATGCGCGTTTGAATCTGCCGACAGGGCTGTCCAGTGTTTTGGAGGGTTCGGTTATTCGATAATGTCCCCAGTCGCCAAACACTTCCTGGACTCCCGCGTCGCCAGGATCTACGAAGGAACAGACGAGATAATGGAGCTGAAGATAGCCTCGTCGGTCCTCGGGAAGGGCTACGAGGCCTACAAGTGAATTTATAGCGCGTCCGTGGATTATCGCTTCGTGCAGCTCCACTTCGATGGCTCGACCTCCATCGACGCAGAGAAGGAGACTGTATTCAACAAGCTCACCGATGTCAAGTTCATCGCAGGAACTCTCCCCGATGCCGAGGATGTTAGTATAGTTGATGCCACTACCCTGGAGGCCAAGTTGAAGGTCAGAATTGCCGTCGTCACCAGTACACTAAAACTCCGGATGCGCATAGCCGACACCGACCCCACCTCCAGAGCCAAACTGGAGGCTGAGGCCTCCGGGAGCGGGAGTCACTTGACAATCAGCAGCACGTTCGAGCTCACGGGGAGCCGGCCTACCACTCTGAGTTGGAGTGCAGACGCAGAGATTACAGGAGTCATGGCGGGGTTGGGCTCATCGATCCTGAAAGGATTCGCTACAAAGAAGGTAGGAGAAATCTTCTCGGGGATCACCAAGGCGCTCGAGGCGGGAACGGCTTGATAGAAGCCCATGGACTTTCCCGCGGCAAAACCACGGTCGCGGGCGTCTAGCAGGTTCCGCATCAAACCACCATTAAATACGGTCGACATCTCGGCGGCCACTCCGAATCGGACTTGACCCGGATCTTTTTCACGACGGACGTCCACGCATCGGACAGGTGTTTCAGGAAGTTCCTCAACGCGGCCAAAGTGTACAAAGCAGACACACTGATTCTGGGAGGTGACATTACAGGCAAGGTTTTGGTTTCAATTTTGGAGACTCCGGATGGGACATACAAGCTGACCCTCTTCGGCCGTGAGACATTAGTCAAGAAGGACAAGCTTCAGGAGACGCAGAAGGCGCTTTTAGATGCCGGCCAGTACTCCTTCGTCACGACGCCGGAGGGGCTTTCCGAGATGCAAGGTGAAAAATCGAAGGCAGACAAGATCTTCAACGAAGTGATGGCTAAAGCCGTCAGTAACTGGGTGCAACTGGCCGAGGAACGACTGAAAGGAACCAACATAAAATGCTACATCTCGCCCGGGAACGATGACAGATTCGAAATCGACGAGGCCCTCCGTGACTCGGGGCAGGTAATCAACCCAGAGAACAAAGTGGTCGAGCTGCCCGGCGGCTTCGAGATGATTACCCTGGGTTACGCCAACCCGACCCCTTGGCACAGCCCCAGGGAGCTGAGCGAGGCGAACCTAGGAGAGATGATCGAGGCTCTGGCGTCGAAGGTCGCAAGACCCGGAACTGCAATCTACAACCTCCACGTCCCGCCGATCAATACCCAGCTGGACAAGGCCCCAGCGGTCAGTCACGATTTCAACTACGTAAAGGAGGGTCTAGGAATCAAGTTCATCCATGCCGGAAGCTCCGCTGTCCGCGAGTCCATCGAAAGACACAATCCGCTGCTTGGGCTCCATGGACACATCCACGAGTCGAAGGGGTTTGAGAAGCTTGGTGGGACGCTCTGCATCAATCCTGGGAGCGAATACTCCGACGGGATCCTCCGCGGGGCCTTAGTAAACCTGGACGGAGGTAAGGTCCACGATTTCATGCTTACGAGTGGTTAGCTCACGAAGTGAACTCTTTCCGCTCGAACAGCCACAGGCCCAGCACGGCCATGACCGCGAAGTAGATTACAAGTATCGCGAGGCCTTCCCAGACCGTTGCGGTGAAGATCGTGAGTGAGAATCCTCCCCTCGGGCCTACGGGCGTGCTCACGACATGCGGAGGATATGGCACTGTAAAGATGCTCTGGACGATGCCTGCCCCATAGGTTATCGAGAACCATGGCTCGATTCCTGCAAGGGTGGCCGCGACGGTGTCTATCACATTGAACACGAAGAGTAAAATTATCACGCTCATGAGCACGGCAATGGCGCTGCTCTTGAACAACGAGCTAAACGCGAATGCGAACGACAGGGCAGCGACAAGAAAGATCCAAGCGAACAGCATTGAGAGGAAGAATTCGTTGGGGAGGGAGAATCCAAAATAATAGAGACTGTTCGCAATTCCCACAGCTGCGTAGACCAAGATGATTATCGTCGACGCAGCCAAAGCTGCGATCCACTTGCCTACGTATATCACAGACCTCCTAATCGGGTTGGGCACAAGGAAATACCCGGTCCTGTTCTGGAACTCGCCCGAGATGGCGTCTCCTCCGAAAAAGGCCGTCGAGAGAATCACTATCAGACTGACAAACGACCCCCATATCGTCGAAAGGAATCCAAGGTCTGTGGTGAGGATTTCTCCAGGCCTTCGCCACGCGATCACGAACGTGAGCAGCCCACTTATCAGGAGGACAATCGCGATCATGACATAGAATCTCCTCGCTCTGAAATAATTCAGAAAATTGTACTTCGCCACTACCCCCACCTGGGCAAGACTGCTCTCCCGGCTACTCCGTCCTGAATTGACAGCCAAGTCTACAGGGTCTCCTTAATCAGGCTCAGGTATGCATCTTCGAGTCCTGAAGAGGTCTCCTTCAAACTCGTGACTCCGAGCCTCATCGCCGCCAATCCCTCGAAGAGCTTCTCCTGGCTGATGACCTTGGGGTCAAATTTCAGGAGCAGGTGGTGCTCGCTTCCGGGAATCACGGAAAGGACGCCCATTGCGCCTCCTACCATGGAAATTGTTTGCTGGTCCACGGGATGAGAGAAACCCACATCGACGTTCCCTCCTCCTCCCGAGAACTTCGCGGTGACAGCACCTATTGAATCATAGACCAACAGCTTGCCGTGGTCTATCATCGCGACCTCGTCGCAGACTTCGGTAACCTCACCGAGCAAATGAGAACTCATGAAGACCAACCTGTCATCTAGTGACTTCACAATGTCCCTTACCTCGGTCATCCCCCTCGGGTCCAAGCCCGTAGTTGGCTCATCCAGGATTATCACTTCTGGGTCGCTCAGTAGCGTTGAAGCCACATTGATCCTTTGTTTCATGCCTTTGGAGAAACTGCCGACTTTTTTGTTCTCCCATTCCGTCATCTTCACTCTTCCTATGGCCTCGTCGATTCTCTTGTTCCTCTCGGACCTGGGGACTCCCCTGATTGCGCACAGCATCGTAAGGGCTTCCTTAGGAGTAAGAGACGAGTAGATTTCCGGGGTCTCAATCAGGGACGTACACGACGCCAGTGCGCCCTTCTTGTCCTTGCTAACGTCTACACCATTTATCATCGCGGTCCCGCTCGAAGCGGAGATCAGCCCGGTGAAGATTTTCATCGTCGTGGTCTTTCCGGCGCCGTTCGGCCCGAGGAAGCCGACGCACTTCCCTCCTTGGAGTTTGAGATTCAAGTCGGTAAGGGCAGCGAAATCGCCGAACTTCTTAGAGAGGCCCACGGCTTCAAGTGACGGGGACAAATTCTAGGACCGCCCATTTTGAGCCCATATTAAGCTCCGCGCCTGAACCATCAGTCCCACATCCGAGTCTTTCAAAACGTCCGCCACCTACTTGACAACTTTCCTGAACAGGTAAAGAGTCGCGCCCAGAGTGATTATTGCGATGACAGCGATGTAAGCCAGTGCAGAAATGATGTCCCCGGGGAAGGTGAGACCCAACCCTGAGAGCGTACCGGACGGGAGCGACAGGCCCCTAACCGCGTTAACGGCGAAACTGATGGGATTTACGTTGGAAATGCTCGCCATCCAACTGGGCATGGCGCCGACGGGCACCAACGCTGTGCTCATGAACAGGAGCGGGAAAGTCAGGAAGCCTCCAATGCCGAAGACGGTCTCGGCGCTGCGCGTTCGAAGACCGATGGCCAAGGAAATTCCTGACCATGCCAAACCGAACAAAGCGATTATTCCGAGCATCAAGATAATGCCGCCGGGACCGGACGCAGCGTTGAACCCAAGGATGTACGCAAGTATGAGAATTATGGCGGATTGGACCACGACCCTAAAAGCGTCAGACAGAAGCCTTCCGAGCAGGATCGCCGAACGGTTCACCGGAGTGACAAGCATCTTCTCAAGCATCCCTGAGTTCAACTCGTCCACAATCGACGTCCCTGACTGCAGGGCGCTGCTGAACCCGTTCTGGAGCAAAATGCCCGGGGTGGCGTACTCAAGATAGGTGATGCCAGAGGGGAAGAGTCCGGGGACGGCGGCGAACTTGGAGAAGAGCTGGGTGAACAAGACAAGGAAGATTATGGGTTGCAGCAGCGAGAAGAAGAGCAGAATCGGGTTGCGCATGACCTTCTTCAATGCCCTGATGAACAGGTGATAAGTGTCGGAACCCAGGCTCATTGCCTTGGCCTCCTCCTGGCTGCCCCGAACCTGGCGAAGGATGTCGTCTTGGTGTTGAGCTCTTCCACCCTTATTCTCCTCCCGGTGTGCTGAAGGAAGACATCGTCTAGGGTGGGGGACGCAAAGCTGACAGAAGTCAGATGGATCTTGTTCGAGTCGAAAGCCCTCACTATGTCGGCGATTATCAGACTGGCGTTCTTCGCATACACTGTAAGACCGCCGTCGGACTCGATTATCTTGCTGATTCCCTGTATCCCTCCAAGCACTTCCTTGGCCTTCTCCTTCGTGGTTGCCGCTCCACCGTCCTCCAAAGTCATCGTGATCGAGTCTGCCCCGACTTCCCTCTTCAGGGACTCGGGGGTTCCGTTCGCGACGATTTTCCCCTGGTCTATGATAAAGAGCCTCTCGCACAGCTTATCTGCCTCTTCCATGTACTGCGTCGTGAGGAAGATCGTAATTCCTTCCTCCTTGTTTAGCTTCGAAAGGTAACCCCAAATCGCGGCCCTCGATTGGGGGTCCAGGCCAGTCGTCGGCTCGTCGAGGAAGAGCAGCTTCGGTTTGTGGACCAGGGCTGATGCCAGGTCCAGCTTCTTCTTCATCCCGCCCGAATAGTGCCCGGCCCTCTTGTCGGCAACGTCCGCTATCCCAACCAATGTAAGAAGCTCGTCCACCCTCTTCTTGAGCTCCTCCCCGCCCATTTGGTGGAGGTGTCCTTGTAGCATCATGTTCTCTTTCCCCGAGAGGTCTGGGTCCACCACAGTCTCCTGGCTCTGAACTCCGATAATCTTCCTAATCTCCTCAGGGTGCTTTTCAATGTCAAGTCCCGCGACCGAGACCTTGCCTGCCGTCTTCTTGAGGAGGGTCGTCAGTACTTTGATCGTGGTGCTCTTGCCAGCGCCATTGGGTCCCAGGAATCCGAAGAACTCCCCTTCGTTGACTTGGAACGAGATACCATCGACGGCCTTGGTGCCGTCGGAGTAGACCTCGACCAAGTCTTGGACATCAATGGTCTCGGGCATTGAAGGACTGCCCGACCCACTTGGCGATATAAGCATATCGAATACTATACTGGTATGTATATCGTATAGAGAGGGTTTAAGAAGACGAAAAATCGCGGCCTACGCGACCGTGTCAGCCCCCTTCCCGAGGCACTGGACTCATCCTCAGGCAATTCCGAGGGGTTTTCTTAGAATATACATCCTAACGACCTTGTCTCGAAGCCCTTCGACAGGCTACGAGATAATGCAACGAATCGATGAGAAAACCGAAGGAGCGTGGCGCCCAGGGCCGGGCACGATCTACCCCCTCCTCAAGAGTCTCGTCAGAGAGAAGCTGGTCACGTCTTCTGGTAAGAAGTCAAGAACTTCGAGGGTCACCTATACGGTAACTGCGGCGGCCAAGCGCGAGATCGAGACAATGTATGCTGGTATGTCCACCTTCGGCAGAAAGGAGCGAGTGATGATGCGACTCGTGTCGGACCTCATGCCCAATGCCGCCCTCGTCCC
>DATGVR010000013.1:0-5910 GCA_035300255.1 Nitrososphaerales archaeon | reverse complement strand
CGCACGAACTGCCCTTGGTGTCACAAACACACGATCCACTCCGTAGCGCTCTACAAACGAGGGAAGGAGCGGGCCGGCTCCTGGGGAGCCCGGAGACAGGCAGGGAGGAAGCGGGGTTACGGGGGACAGAAGTTCCCGGAGCTGATCAGGACGGCCAAGACCACAAAGAAGGCCACGTTGAAATTAAAATGCAAGGAATGCAACAGGGAGATGATGAGGAAAGGCATCAGGCTCAGAAAGGCGGAGATCGCCGCATGAAGCGTGACAGAGAGCCGATCCCAAAGACAAGGAGCGCGTTCCTCTTGGTCAAGTGCCCCGACTGCGGGGAAGAAAGGATCATTTTCTCAAACTCGGCGAAGGACATCGGCTGCAGGGGTTGCGGCAGGAAGCTCGCCGAGAGCAAGGGCGGGAAAGCCGTCGTTCTGGCCACAGTCGTGAAGCGCCTGGGCTAAACGCCAAATACCACCAGAGGGCGGCTGATTCAAGATGAGCACCGAGAAACCACTCCCCGAACCTGGCGAGGTGGTGGTCTCCACTGTCAGGGAAATCACGTCGCATGGAATCTACGTCAACCTCGACCAGTACGACGGGACCAATGGCTTCCTGCACGTGTCTGAAATATCGACGGGCTGGGTGAGGAACATCGACCGAGTGGCAAAGGTCTCACAGAAGCTCGTACTGAAGGTGATCAGGGTCAACAAGGCCCGGAGAGAGATCGACCTTTCGCTAAGGCAGGTGACCAACGAGGAAAGGCGGGCAAAGGTCATCGAATGGAAGAGGGAGGAGAGGGCCCTGGCAATCATCGAAGCGGTGAAAAAGAAGCTGGGCCTGAACGAAACCCAGGAGAAGGAACTCAAACATAAGCTGGAGGAGCACTTCGGGACTCTCTACGAAGCCCTCGAAACTGCGGCGAGGAAGGGGGAGAAGGGGCTGGCGCCTGCAGGCCTCCCAGAGCGGGAGGCGAAGGCCGTCGCCGAGGTCGCCGTGGAGAAGATAGTACCCCCGAGGTACGAAGTGGGGGCGCTGGTCGAGGTCTCGTCAAGGTCCCCCGAAGGGATAGAGCAGGTGAAGAAGACGCTGATGTCTGCTGCCAGCGCGCCGTCGGCCGAGGTCCACATAACGTACGCCGGGGCGCCGCGATACAGGGTCAGGATAACAGCAGACGACTACAAACAGGCAGAGAAGGCCCTCGACGTGGTCCTCGAGAAGATCAAGGACGGAGTCGGCAAGCACGACGCCTTCAGCTTCAAGCGCGAGATATCGAGGAAGTACGGCGGCTCATCATGAAGGGACTGATGCTGAAGTGCGCCGACTGCGGGAGGTACACCATCAGCGAAAAATGCCCCACTTGCGGAGGGAAGACGGTGACCGTACATCCTGCAAGGTACTCGCCTGACGACAAGTACGCAAGATATCGCTCCCCCATGGCCTACGAGGGAGACGCTCAGACTACCTGATAGAGAAGTATCGCGTTAAAGCATTGGAGCTGGGAGTTTCCCGGACAGGGCGAGCTGTTCTGCTCGGCGAGCGAAAGGCTGGGAGAGACGTAGGCCAGCTTGAACGGGCCCGTGCTGTTTGTCTTGTAGATGAAGTTGCTCGGGTAGCTGAACGCTTCTATGGGCGGAGCCCCGTTGGACCCGAAGGTATAGGATGGACTGAAGGATATCGACGTCTGGGTCCCGCTGCCGGTCGTGTAGAGATAACCTGCTTGACGGAACGGCAGGAGCTGGCCGAACAGACTGTTAAAAAGGGCGAACGGGGTCAGGTTGAAGTCGTCGGAGGACGTGCATTGCTGTCCCGCCGAGGTCAATTGGTTACGGGCTGTCCCGGAACACTCCAGGTACTTTGACTCGGTCAGATTCCCTATGCGGATGAACCACTGCTTCTTACTCTCATCGCCGCCCCCGGCCGTGAACCCTCCGCCGCTGGGGACCTGCATGATGTAGAACTGCCGACTCCCCCCAGATGAAGACAGGGGGAAGATGCTCCCCGTCACGAAGATGGCTATGTAGGTGGGCCTCCCTCCGCCCATGCTCTTCGCCATTGCGGCAGCCTGAGTGGCGTTGGACATCATCAGCCGAGCCACCTGGGCTATCCGCGTGCTGTTGAGTGTCGCGTTGTCGACGAGCGAGGTTCTGTTGCCCATCACGGCGAACCAGTAGCCGTAGTCCCACCATGAAATTATCACTGCGTTGGTCGGCGTGGACTGCCGGACCCACTGAAGGGTCTGAATCCAGTCGGTGAATCCTGCCCGGGTGTAAATGGTCGCTCCGTTGGCGAGGCTTACTGCGCTGTCAGCCGGGCTGTTGTCGCAGAACAGCTGCCCGGTGTAGGTGCACGGAATCGGGTTGGGTATCCAGTAGGTCCCCGCCGGCAGGACTATCAGTGCAATCACTGCGATGGAGAAGACGACCTTCATCTCGTTGCGGGAGGCGGGGGACTGCTTCTTCTTGACCAGCGATGTCGTGCCGGGTTTGGCGATCGCGAAGGCAAGCTCAGCGAAGCCTATGCCAGCCAGGATGCCGATGGCCAGAGACGAGTAGACAAGAAGTCGGGAGAACGCCGACGAGAAGTACAGACCAGTCAGCCCGAAGACCAGAGCGTAGATCATGGGGATGGTCCTCCGCCTGAAAGCCACTAGGGCGCCAGCCATCCCGAAGGAGAGAAGGACCGCGTAGGCCGTGAAGTAGTCGGCACCGGTCGGGACGAAGTGCTCTGCCACCGACTGCACGAGGGGGTTGCCGGACCGGGCCCAGGGTGCGATTGCTGAGAGGTACCTCAGCGAGAGACCTCCGACGAAGCCGAAGCTCAGGAGCGCGAGTCCTGCGAGGACGAAGCCGAACAGGAACTTGAACAGAGTGGACCTGTACTCCGTCGGTTTGGTCCATGTTTTTGCCCACTGAGCCACGAGGACGAAGACGGTGCCTCCGATCAGGACGAGGCCGATGGGGTTTGTGACGATGGCCACGCCGGGCCTCGGGAAGATGGCGCTGACGAAAAGCGTCGACGCTGTGAACGAGATTATCGCCGGGGAATAGTTGGAGAGGTCCAAGTTCAGGAAGGGTATCATCAGAAAGATCAGGCCGAAGACGGCGCTGAAGTAGTCGCCCCCACCCCATGCGGTGTTCGCGTATCCTATCAGGACCCCGCCCGCGAGCGCCCTCCAGATTTTGGATGACGGCGGCCTCTCCTTGTCGAAGACGGTCAGCACCATGTAGCTGGCAGCGACGAATAGGAATATCGCGAGGGGCTCGGATTTGAACCAGCCGAGGTTTCCTCTTTCGATGAGCGGAGGGGATACGGCGAAGACAAGCGCGGCGAACAGGCCTGCGGCGTCCCCTGCGATTTTCCTCACCAGGAAGTAGAACAGTATGGCTGTTAGGGCTCCGAAGAAGACTGGCAGGACGACAAGGAGCTGATAGAGCGTTACGGGGACTCCGAACAGGCTGTGGACGAGGAGGAAGACCATGGCCCCTGCGAGCTGGAGACCGCCCTGCGAAGTGGCGGCTACGTCCCTGCCCGCCGGAAACCATGTCTGGATGTCGTGCCAGTAGAAGTAGCCCTGCATACTATGGCATGCAGTGTAGACCGTGGGCCCGCACCCGGCCGGGTTCGCGAAGAGTGCCGCGTACAACCCCTGCTGCTGGGCGAGATTCACTATGTGCTGTGCCGCGTAATAGTCGTAGTACGGGTCGAACTCGTTGAGATAGAAGCCGTACTTCGCCGCATAGGCCCTGACAGAGACGGCCAGAGTGAACACTATTGCGAGGACCATCGAAGTCATGACTGCCCTGCGCGAAACGCTGGGCCTCCTGATGGAGGACCGCAGGGTATCGAGTACACCCAATTCTGAACCGCGACTTCGTCAGGGCTATTTTAAGCGTGCCTTTTGTTACTGTGTCACAAGGCCCATCAGATGAGCGGCATAGGTCTTGGCATCGAGGAGAGATTTCTTTTCCGATGAATAATTCGTTGGCTTCACTTCTATGATCCAGCCGTCGCCGTATGGAGACTTGTTGACAAGCTCTGGGTGTGAGTCGAGCTGGATGTTTACCTTGACCACAGTCCCCGACAATGGAGAATAGATTTCGGAGACGGCTTTGATTGACTCTACTGTCCCCATCGATTTGAACTGCTCGACATTTTCGTTCGTCTTGGGCGAAGTCACGTAGACGACGTCGTTCAGCGTCTTGGCTGCGTAGTCGGTAATCCCGACCCGCACAGTAGCGCCTTCTTCCTTGGCCCATTCGTGCTCCTTCGTATACAACAGGTCGTCTGGGATGTTGTAGCCCTGAAAATCCATCGAGAACGGGCACCGGGTCTTCGGGCTATTTACCCTTCTGTCGTTTCCAGCCGTAGAGCTGCTCGTCGTAGAAAGGTGGTTTGACGATGGTTCCTTCCTGGCGAGATTCCCTGACGAGGACGCTGACCCTGGTGCCGAAATCGGAGTGGTCCTGTCTGACTCGTGCGAGAGCTATCCCCTTGTGGACGATGGGGGAGAACGTCCCGCTGGTTATGGTCCCGACCTCCCCATCGGAGTCGACCACCTCAAACCCATGCCTTGGGATGCCGGACGCGAGGACGAGTCCGCGTCTTGTGGCGGCCGGAGGAGCCTTCCTGAATTCTGAGATTGCTTCGGATCCGACGTAACCGGCTTTGCCGATGGAGAGGACCCACGCCAGGTCTGCCTCGAACGGGTTTGTCTTCTGGTCCATATCAGAGCCGTGCAGAGGGAAACCTGCCTCCAGCCTCAATGAATCCCTCGCTCCGAGGCCGCACGGGGCCGATGTCGTTGCGAGCTTTTCCCAGACTTTCGTCGCTTTCTCCGGTCGCTCGTTCGTTGCGTCGTAGACGATGACTTCGAAGCCGTCCTCTCCTGTGTATCCCGTCCTGGACACCAGCGACCCGGCGCCCATTATCTTAGTCTCGGCGCTCCGGAATCTTTTGAGCTGGGTAAGGTCGAGGTCGGTCAGAGGCTGGAGAGACTCAGAGGCCTTCGGCCCTTGGACCGCGAACATCGCGGTGGAGGCAGTCAGGTCCTCCAGCCCCAGGCCCCCGGGCGCATGGCCTGCGATGTGCTCCATGTCAACCTGGGCGTTGGCGGCGTTGACGACCAAGAGGTAGTTATCTTCCGAGAGCCTGACCACGATTAGGTCGTCCATGATCCCGCCCCTGTCGTTGAGCAGCAGCGTGTAGAATGCCTTCCCTGGCGGCTGCGACGTCACGTCGGTGGGGAGAAGCCTTTCCAGGAAGGAAGTTGATGCTTTGCCCCTGACCACGAATCTTCCCATGTGTGATACATCGAATATCCCCGAGGAGTTCCTGACTGCGAGGTGCTCGTCTGTGGTGGTCGTGTACCACAGAGGCATCTCGTAGCCTGCGAACTCGGTCAGCTTTGCGTGTTCGGCGTGGTAGCCGTGGAGCTGCGTGGCCTTGGACATGTTCGCAAGCGACCGTCCAGTCTATTTAAGAGGGGAGCGCTCCACTCGGATGTTTGCTCACGCTCAACCCCGTCGTCGTCAACACCAAGAGCTCCAAGTTTGACATCGTCGATTTGATCGAAGAGAAGTTGGGTCATTCCCTGAGGGATGGGGACGTGCTCGCGGTATCGAGCAAGTTCGTCGCGGTCTCGGAGGGGAGGGTGGTCAAGCTCAGCTCTGTGAATCCCGGGGAGAAGGCGAAGGAGCTTGGTGCAAAATTCCGCATGGACCCAAGGCTCTGTGAGCTGGTGCTGAGGGAATCTGATGAGGTGATAGGTGGAATCCCCGGTTTCCTCCTTGCAACCAAGGACGGGCTGCTGACCCCCAACGCAGGGATAGACAAGTCCAATACGAAGCACGGGACCGTCGTCCTTTACCCGAGGCATCCTGAAGTCTCTGCGTGGAGGATAAGGGAGGCGCTCAAGTTCTC
>DATGVR010000012.1:0-2224 GCA_035300255.1 Nitrososphaerales archaeon | reverse complement strand
GCCTCGATGAACTGCTTCTGCCCCCTGCCGTGGGAAGACGCCGTCAGGTTCTCCCCCCTGGTCTCGATCCACTTGACGGACCTGCCGAGCTTCATTGCCGCGAAGCAGACCGCGGCATACTCTGGGAAGACAGCTGCCTTCTGGCCGAAGCCGCCGCCCATGTCGGGTGCGATGACTCTGACCTTGGTCTCAGGCAACTTCAGTATGCCAGCGATGCCCTCTCGGGCCTCGTGAGGGGCCTGTGTGGAAAGCCACACGGTGAGGAATCCTGAAGCTTCTTCGTATGCCGCTATCACGTTTCGCGGCTCCATGGGGACGGCCGAAAGCCTGGGGAATTCCTGCTGTAACTTGATGACGTGATCTGCCTCCCTGAATGCCTTTGTCACGTCGCCGGACGACTTCGTCGACCTGTACCCTATGTTGTCTTTGAGATACTCGTGCACTCTGGGCGAGTCTGGGCTGGTCGCCCTCTCCATGTCGACGACAGCTGGGAGGGCTTCGTATTCCACCTGGACAAGCTCCGATGCGTCCTCGGCTGAGTACACATCATCGGCGACGACGAGCGCGACGGCTTCGCCAGCGAAGTTGACTTCGTCAACCGGGAGGATGGGTCTGTCGGTAGGCTTCGTGTCCCCCCCCTCTCCGACGGTTGGCATCTTGTTGACCCGGTTGAGCAAATCCTGCCCGGTGAGTACCAGTTTGACGGCGGGCTGCTTCAAAGCCTCCGTCACATCGACCCGTTTTATGCGGGCGTGCGCGTAGAGGCTCCTGACGAAGACCGAGTGAAGCACATCTGGGAGAGGGATGTCGTCTGCGAAGAGGCCGGTTCCAGTAATGAACTTGGGGTCCTCGACCCTCTTCAGAGGCTGGCCGAGGACAGGGTTCTCCTCCTTCACTACGGCCTGCATGGAAGGCAACGGGTCGGACGTGCCGAATTCGATAGGTAAAAGATTTTACTGAAGCGGCGAGGCGCCGAAGGGGGATGAACCCCAAGTCCTTCGAATATCATGCGCCGAAGTCAGTCGCGGAGGCTTCATCGCTCGCGGAAGAGTATGGGATGGATGCGAAGTTCCTGGCTGGTGGACAGAGTCTTATCCCGCTGATGAAGCTCAGGTTAGTCTCGCCCTCCCATCTGATTGACCTCGGGAGGATTCCGGGTCTCTCATACATCAGGGACGAAGGGAACCACCTTGCGATCGGGGCCATGGAGAGAATAGCCGGGATAGCCCGCTCCGACCTGGTCAGGAGGCAGTGCCCAATCCTGAGCCAGTGCGCCCACCAGATTGCCGACCCACTCGTCCGCAATATGGGCACCATTGGAGGCAATCTATCTCACGCCGACCCGACAAACGACATGCCTGCGGTCATGGTGGCGGCGGGCGCCAGCATCGTAGCCGCTTCTGGCCAAGGAAGTAGGGTCATTCCAGCCGGAGACTTCTTTGTGGACACGTTCACCACCGCGCTGAAGGGAACGGAGGTACTCGTCGAAGTGAAGATACCGATTGGGCCGACTCGGCGAGGAGCGTATTTGAAACTGGAGAGGCAGGCAGGCGACTTCGGAATTGTTGGAGTCGCGGCGGTACTGGAGATGTCTTCGGATGGCAGGTGTTTGGCAGCTAGGATAGCCCTCACGGGCGTCGGCCCCACCGTGGTCAAGGCGACAAGAGCAGAAGAGATTCTGAAAGGAGTCGAGCTAGACAAGAACACAATCGACCGGGCCTCGAGGGCCGCGGCTGAGGAAGCCCAGCCCTCCGGTGACCTGAGAGGTTCGGCCGAGTATAAACGCGCGATGGTTGAAGTCATGACCTCGAGGACAATCCAAGCGGCGGCGAGAAGGCGAGCAGAAAGATGACCAAGGTCCGGGTATCCATGGAAGTCAACCAGCAGATGAGAGATGCCCAGATTGAGCCGAGGATGCTTCTCGTCAGCTTCCTGAGGGAAGAGCTGGGCCTTACGGGGACGCACGTCGGCTGCGAAACGACAAACTGTGGTGCTTGCACAGTCTTGCTCGACGGTCGGGGCGTGAAGTCGTGCACGGTCCTAGCCTTACAGGCTGAAGGAAAGAAGGTGACTACGATCGAGGGGATAGGAACAGCTGAGAACCTCAACCCCATCCAGCTTGCCTTCTGGGAGAAGCACGGACTACAGTGCGGCTTCTGCACTCCAGGGATGATACTGGCCTCCTACGAGCTTCTAGAAGCTGAGCCGGACCCGGACGAGAAGG
>DATGVR010000011.1:0-2527 GCA_035300255.1 Nitrososphaerales archaeon | reverse complement strand
AGTTCGGATACCTTCGGTCAAAGGGGCGGCGGGTGTCTGTCGACGCTGTGCTTCGATCGAAACCAAAGAGCGTCAGGGCAGTAATCGGTGTGGGGCCCCGCGACAAACTATCAAAGGCAATCGCCATAATGACACAGCATGACATCTCGCAGCTCCCGGTCATCAAGGGAGGGTTCCAGGTGGGGAGCGTCAGCGTCGCTTCGATGATCAAGAAGGTCGCAGAGAAAAAGGCCGGGCTGGACCACCCCGTGGAGGAAATCATGGAACCACCTATCCCTACGGTTGAGAAGGGAAGCGTTCTCCTGAACCCGGCCAGCCTCATGAAAAAGAGAAACGCGGTCGTGGTCGTCGACAGGCAGAAGGTGGTGGGAGTCATTACTACCATAGACGTGATAAACTACCTTGCACGCAGATAGGATGATGAAGTTCGGGACGCGGGCAGTCCATGCTGGCGAAGAGCCCGACCTCTCAAAGTCAGGGGACGTCGTCTCTCCCATACACATGTCGTCAACCTTCGCGCGAAGGCTTCTTGAGAAACCGACGAGAGGCCTCGAGTACTCCAGGACCGGGAATCCAACCCGGCTCGCCCTTGAGCGAAGACTGGCCTCGCTGGAGGGCGCGAAGCACGCACTTGCGTTCTCTTCAGGCATGGCGGCAGAGGCGACTCTATTGCTTTCGGTTCTCAAGAAGGGGGACCGCGTCATCGCCGGGGACGACCTCTACGGCGGGACGGTCCGCATTTTTGAAACTACTCTCCGCAAGTTCGGGGTCTCATTCACATATGTCGACACAAGAGACACGAAAGCGGTCAAACATGCGCTCGAACGCAGGCCCGCGATTGCCTGGCTCGAAAGCCCCACCAACCCGCTGATGCATCTGTGCGATATCCGGTCCATAGCCAAGGCCGCGTCCCGGGTCGGGGCAATTACGGTCGTGGACAACACGTTCGCCAGCCCCTTCCTGCAGAACCCCTTGAGCCTCGGAGCGGACGTCGTGGTCCACAGCACCACGAAATACATCGGAGGCCACAGCGACGTGGTTGGAGGCGCCCTGATGATGTCTGACGATGAGCTCTTCGAGTCTGTGAAATTCAACCAGAACGCGATCGGGGCCGTCCCCTCACCCTTCGACTGCTTCCTAGTCCTGAGGGGCTCGAAGACGCTCCACCTCAGGATGCAGAGGCACAGCGAGAACGCGCAAAAGGTCGCAGAGTTCCTCTCCCACCACCCAAAGTTTTCTGCAGTCCATTATCCGGGGCTGAAGAACCACCCACAACTCGCCCTAGCCAAGAGACAAATGAAAATGCCCGGAGGCATGCTGTCGGCCGAAATGAAAGGGGGGTTGCCCGAGGTCAGAAGGTTCCTGAAAGAGCTCAATGTGTTCGCCTTGGCAGAGAGCCTGGGTGGGGTCGAGTCTTTGGTAGACCACCCTGCGACGATGACCCATGCCAGTCTTTCTGCTGAAAGGCGCAAGAAACTCGGCATCGGAGACGGCCTGGTGAGGTTCTCCGTCGGGATTGAGGACCCGGAGGACCTGATCTCTGACCTGAAGAGGGCCCTGGGCTGACCCGAAGTCTTCAAATTAATTAGCACCGTTCGGGACGGCCGACCGTGGCGAAGTCTAGAGTCTATTTCATCACAGACGTTCACGGGTCCAATAGATGCTTCAAGAAGTTCCTGAACGCAGCGAGCTTCTACAACGCTGGCGTCATCATTCTCGGAGGAGACATCACAGGCAAGGTGATGATCCCCATAGTCGAGCAGGGGGACGGGACTTTCAGGTGCTCGTATCAGGGGTCTGACCTGACCCTGAGAACCAAGGAGGAGGTCGAGGAGCTCAAGAAGAAGGCTGCCGACTCTGGCTCGTACACCGTCCCGATGGGCCCCTCCGAGTTCAAGGAGCTGGAAGCAAGTCCTGTGAAGGTAACCGAGCTCTTCCGTCAGGTCATGATTGAAAGGCTGCGCGAGTGGATTTCCCTGGCGGAGGAAAGGCTAGGGAAGACTCCCGTGAAGTGTTTCATTTCTCCCGGGAACGACGACGTCGTCGACATCGACCCTATCCTAGATTCGTCCTCGTATGTCGTGAACCCCGAGGGGCGGGTCGTGGATATCGACGGTGGACACGAGATGATAACATTGGGGTACACGAATCATACTCCCTGGAACAGTCCGCGGGAGGTCGACGAAGACGTCCTCGCCCAGAAGATCTCAGGGATGGCCGACCAGGTGCGGGAGATGAAAACCGCGATTTTCAACATTCACGTCCCGCCCATCGACACGCTCATCGACCAGGCCCCCCAAATAGATGAGACCCTCAAGGTAGTCTTGAAAGCGGGAACGGTTCAGATGATCTCAGCTGGGAGTTCGGCCTGCAGGGCGGCCATTAAGAAATACCAGCCGATGCTGGGCCTGCATGGGCACATTCACGAGTCCCGGGGGATTGTAAAGATTGGAAGGACGCTGTGCGCCAACCCTGGGAGCGAATACGGAGAAGGAATCCTCCGGGGCTTTCTCTGCGAAATCGATGG
>DATGVR010000010.1:0-13517 GCA_035300255.1 Nitrososphaerales archaeon | reverse complement strand
GACCATCGCGCAGATCCTCATCACGACCGCGTGGGGTTTCTACATCAACCCGGACACGTCTCTCAAAACCCTTGCCAGGCTATTCGTTGACCCTGCGCTTTACTTCTCGTCGATGCTTGCGGTGACTCTTCTCTCCTTCATCGGGACCTACGCCTTCCTCCGCTACCTGAAGGCGAAGGACCGCATCAGGAAAGCATCGGCCCCCGTCGGTCCGATCCTGACCAAGAAATGGGTGTTCATAATCTTCATCCTTCTGATCGTTGCGCAGGTAGCAATCAACGGGCTCGCGGCACAGGCAGTTGCGTCTAACCTCAGGAACATGGCCCTGTTCGACGCCGGAGCCATCCTCGTGACCTTCGGCATCATCGTGCACCTGTACAGGTACAGCCAGAGTCTTCCTTTCTAGGCCGGGACCCTGACCTCAGCGGCCATCTCCAGCCACCGCGGCCCTATCTCCCTCACTCTCCTGATTGCATACTTCGACTTTGGTGGGAAGAGCTCGGACACTTCGGCCTTTAGGGCCTCCTCAGCCTCATCCTCGTCACGGCCAAGTACGTGCCTGTAGTAGTGAATGATGCCCCCTTTCTTGGTCATCCTAAGCGCCGTCGGGAGGAACTCATTAGCATGCGACGGATGAGGCATCAGGACCCTGTCAAATTTGGCCCTCGACCTATCAGGGAGCTCATTGGCGTCCATGGCGACGACGGAAACGAGCCCATCGACTTTGTTCAATCTGTTGTTCTCGTCGTGGAGCCGGGCCGCGTATTCATTGATTTCGCAGCTTGTCACCTTTGCTCCCGCGAGCTTGGCGATTGGAACGGAGAAGGGTCCAACGCCTGCGAACATGTTCAGGACCCTTTCCTTGGGCTCGACGAGTTCGGCAATCCTCAGCCTCTCTGTGGAGAGCCTCGGCGAGAAGTAGCATTTCGCCACGTCGACCCGAAAAACGCACCCGTTTTCCCTATGAGTGGTGAGGGTCCTCCGTTCACCATAGAGATGTTTCAACTTCCGAAGCCTATGCTCTCCCTCGATTCCCCCTTTCTGCTCAAAGACGGACCGGATAGTCTTCATCTCTGCCATGAGCATCCGGCCAATCTTTCTCTTGTCTTGCCGGCTGAAACCTTCCAGCCTGACGATGGCGATGTCACCGATCACGTCAACGCCCGACGAAACACGTTCGGGATTGTCGATTCCGGCTCTTTTCAGTGCAGCCCTAATCAGCCGCGGCAATTTCTTCCCTTTGCGAGGAGACGTAATAGTAGGCTCCCTTCTCCTTCTGCTCCCTGTCCAGCTTGCTCCCCGGCTTGTTGACCCTGGGCCTTCCGGTGTTAACGTCCCTTCGGTATGTCAGGCCCACGAGTTTCAGGAACTCGTTCATTCCCTCCTCCTTTGTCAGCGGTGTCGAAGCCTCGCCTGACACCCCGGGCTTCCCTGCGAACACCATGAGCCTATCTGAGACGATGTCTATCACCTGCAAGTCATGGTCGATTATCACGGCAGCCTTTCCTCGGGCCTTCACCATCCTGTTTATCGCCCGCGCAATAACGAACCTGTCCTCGACGTCAAGGAAGGCGGAAGGTTCGTCCAAGGCGTAGACTTCCGAATCCTGAGCCATGGTAGCCACAATCGCAACCTTCTGGAGCTCTCCGCCACTAAGCTCCCCCATCCTCCTTGCAAGCAGCTTCTCCATCCTGAGCGGGACCGCCAAGGTGTCCTGGAGTACAGGGTCGCCGTACTTTGTCCCAAGGCTTGAATTGAAGAATTCTTCCACGGTTCCTTCGAAGTTGGAGCTTAGGTACTGCGGCTTGTAGGCAACTTTGGCGTCGACGGAGACGCTCCCCTTGGTCGGCTTCTCCTCCCCGGCAAGCATCTTGATGAACGTGGTCTTGCCAACGGCGTTGGCTCCGACCACCCCGAGTATTGTCCCTCCCTTGATCTGCCCGGCGTCCACAGCGAGCTTGAAGTTTGAATAGGACTTCGTCAGCTTCGTGTACTTCGCCACCACGTCTTCACTTTCGAACGTCTCTCCAGCTGCGCGCTGGCCGAAGGATACCGCGTGCTCGCGGAACCTGACGTTCTCCAGCGGAAGATAGCCATCGAGAAGTGCGTTGATCCCCGTCCTCGATGCATAGGGCCCGGAGACGATTCCATATGCTCCGGGTTCGCCGTAGATTATCTGGACGTAGTTGGTGACGTAGTCAAGGAAAGCAATGTCGTGCTCTACTACGAGGACGGACTTGCCCGACTCAGCGATCTGCCCAATAAGTCTGGACACCGCGAGTCTCTGGTAGACGTCATTGTACGACGAAGGCTCGTCGAAGAGATAGAGGTCAGCGTCCTTCAGCGCCGCCGCTGCAACGGCCACCCTCTGAAGTTCACCTCCGCTCAGCTCGGAGACTTTCATCTTCAGCGTGGTCTTCAGGTTCAGGGCCTCGACCACTTCGTCCATCTTCTTCCTCTCGTCCATCTGACGCAGAAGCCCTTCGGTATCCTTCTTCCACGCCTCTGGGAGTTTGTACACGGCCTGGGGCTTGAGGGATACTCGCATCTCCCCGTCAGCGATTCTCTCAAAGTGTTCCTTCATTTCTCGCCCGCTCAGATAGGCCAGGAACCTGTCCCAGGACGGCTCCCTTTCGTAGTCCCCTAGGTTGGGGATGAGTTGTCCTGCCAGGATCTTCAGCGCGGTGGATTTGCCAATGCCGTTCCTTCCAACGAGTCCGACGACCTGTCCCCGCCTCACCATGGGGATCCGGAAAAGCCTGAACGAGTTGACTCCATACTGGTGGACTTTGTCGCTTTTCAGCTCCTCGCTCAGGTTCAGGATGTCGATGGCGTCGAAAGGACAGACCTTGATGCATATCCCGCACCCGATGCAGAGCTCCTCCGAAATCAGCGCAAGCTTGTTCTCGCCGAGGACAATGCATTCTTCGCCGTTGATGTTCACAGGGCACTCTTTGATGCACTCTAGCCCACACTTCTTAGACTGACAAAGATCCTCGTCAACGACGGCAACACGATGCACCACAACAATTCACCTTAGTGTTCGGAGATTCTCCTCGGTATTGGACAGAATGTGCAGATGGCGGGGTCTCCCTCAAGGGAGAGGCTCATCGCGCTGTGCCGAGTCCTCATCGACGCCCACACCTTGCCCTCGTCGGCTACGCCGCTGAGGTGAATTGCCTCGTGCTCTTTGATTATGGGAAGGAGCCTGCATCTCGTGCATATTGGTTTTACGAATGCAATCGGCCTGAACGACCCCACAACGGTGGCAACCCCCGCTGTCCCCAGGAACCAGAGCGACAATATGGCCCCCACGGGCCCCGTCGGCCCGATCAGGAGGGCCCCGATGACGGCACTCGAAACGGTAAGCAGACTGCCAATCGCGAGACCCATTCGACCAGGATAGAAAGTTAGGCCTCGGGTCCCCTTGGAGAGCGACGGGAAAATCAGTGCAGGAACGAGCAGCTGCACAGGCCAATTCAGCTTAACGACCTTCATTTTGATGTTGATTCTCTCCCAATCCGACATCGCAAGCTGAGAGGCTTGACTGCCCATCAACTCTCCTGACTTACCTCCGCTTCTCGCCTTTTCGGCCTTTGAGTTTCGTCTGAACTCTGTCCCGGAGTTTCTCCAAATCGTTTGAAATCGGACCTGACATGCTAAGAACCATAGGCGTGATCGACACTCGTCGCTTGACAAGCACGGCGTCAGCGTCGGTATTCGGCGGGAAATGCGACAACCTCTCTCCGAAGAGCCAGTAGTAGGCCCTCCCTCTTGGGTCCATCCTTACGATCACTTTGTCGGTATATTTCCTCCTCCCGACCTGCGTCAGCATGATTGGAATCGTAGGCTCGACTCCCTCCGGGAAATTGACGTTTAGAATCTCTGCGCCCTCTGGCATCCCGTTTTCAAGGACGTCACCAACAATTTCTCCCGCTATCGCCGCCGCATTGGTGAAATCGGGCTGGTCGTACTCCAGGGCGAACATGGACTCCCCGCTTACTTCCATGGAGAAAGCAAGAGCCGGAATCCCCGTAATTGCTGACTCAAGAGCCGCTGCGACTGTTCCCGACGCGAGGATATCCTGGAATGTGTTGTTGTCCCCGATATTGATCCCCGACACCACGAGGTCGGGGCGTCTCGGTAGGATCTTGTTGACCCCTATCATGACGCAATCTCCCGGGGAACCGGAGACAGCGTAGCATTCGAACTTCTCCCTTCGAACCTTCGCTACCCTGAGAGGCTTGTGAAAGGTGAGACTTAGGGCGGTGGCGCTCTGCGGTTGCTCGGGTGCCACGATGATAACCTCAGCATGCTTCGACACTGCCCTCGCTAGTTCTATGATACCGTTGCTCTGAACGCTGTCGTCGTTCGTCACCATGACTAGTTTCTTACTTGCCGACATTATGCCTCGCCTTTGCCAGAGCTTTGTCTATAGACCTTCTGTCTTCGACTCCGTAATACTTGGATAGGACGCGGACTCCGTCTTCTATCGTCTCCTCCGTGAGTAGATTTTGAAGAATCAGTCGCTCGTCGTCCGTGAAAGGTCCCGCCTCCAAAGCCTCATTCAGGAGTTCTTCTTCTTCGACGAGCCGGTCAATCATCTTCCCAAGTTTCCTTGCCTCGTCTCTGATCCTTCTTCGCTGGAAGAGTATGTCTGCAGCCAACGACTCCAGGTCTTGATTCTTCGCATGCCTTCTTTTCTCAGTCCGGGTGGCCTTGGAAAGCTTCACTATCGCCAGGTCCTTGGCAGAGTAGTCTCCAACCGAGGCGCTTCGCGCTAAGTACACCCTTCGCGCTTTGGTAACGCTTGCCGGGGCCTTCCTCTCCTCCACAAGACCCAGCTGCGCCAGGCGCTTCAGGTGTTTGATAACGCCCTGGACAGAGATTCCTGTGAGGTCGGCGAGCTCGGTAAGAGTCCTCGGGCGGACTGAGACGGCGTCGGCAATCTTGAGCCTGGCTCCCTGAACGAGTACCTCGTCAATCGTACCCTTTTCCACTTGACCCGCTGGACGAAGGATTTATAAAAGAGTTTAACCTAACGCTAATTAACCAAAGGTGAATCAGGTGAGCGAGGACAAAAGGCGGGATTTGCGGGACATGCTTGACGAGATGGACAAGTATTTTGAGGATTTCGAGAAGGATCTGGAGGAGGCTGTGAAGAGCAGCATCTTTGGAGGGCGAGTGGATTCGAGGCCCTTCGTCGCAGGATTCTCGTTCAATCTTGGCCCAGAGGGGAAGCCCACTGTGCAGATATTCGGGGACAACCCGACTCGAAAAGATGGTTTTAGGTCCCCAATCTTCGAGCAGGTAGTGGACGACAAGAACTCGACTTTGAGGCTCCTGTTGGAAATGCCAGGAGTCGAAAAACCTGATATCAAGGTAGAGGCAACTGACGAGACTGCCGTGATCACCGCGGAAAGAGGCCCTAAGAAATATAGAGCACAGGTCAATCTTAGCGCAGAAGTTGAACCAGATTCTGGAAAGGCAGAATACAAAAATGGAATTCTAGAAATTTCCTTCTCATTGAAGGACAAGGCTAATAAGGGCTACAGGAGGGTAAACGTTGTCTGAGAGTGGAGCGGGAGTGAGCCAACAGCAAGTCCAGCTGAAAGTCCTTGAGGCTTACACAAGAGATGTAGGTAGAGGAGTAGCAAGAATAGATTACGACGCCATGGATGCCCTCGACGCATCGACGGGGGATGTAATTGAGATCAAAGGCAAGCGACGGACTGTCGCGAAGTGCTTGCCATTGTATCCTTCCGACGAGGGCAGAGGGATAGTTAGGATCGACGGCCTGATCAGGAACAACGCAGGAGTTGCAATCGGCGACGTCGTCGTCGTCAAGAAGGTGAAGGCCCCACCCGCCGAGAAAGTGGTGGTTGCACCGCTCGAGGCGGTTCCACCCATAGACGAAAGATATCTTGCGGATGCATTGGAAAGTGTCCCGGTTACAAAAGGGGACAACATAATGATCCCCTACTTCGGTGGGAGACTAACATTCCAGGTAGTCGGAGTCAGCCCAGTTGCAGACGCAGCTCTGATCACGCAGAGGACCGTCTTTGTAATTTCGGAGAAAGGAGAGGCGCTCCGTGGAGTCCCGCAGGTAACCTACGAGGACATCGGCGGTCTGAAGGACGAGATTCAAAAGGTAAGGGAGATGATCGAGCTCCCACTAAGGCACCCCGAGATTTTCGAGAAGCTTGGAGTAGAGGCTCCCAAGGGAATTCTGCTCTACGGTCCACCAGGGACGGGCAAGACTTTGCTCGCCAAGGCAGTCGCGACTGAGAGCAATGCGCACTTCATCCCTATCAGCGGTCCGGAGATCATGAGCAAGTTCTACGGAGAGTCCGAGGCTCGCCTCAGGGAGATTTTCAAAGAGGCCAAAGAGAAATCGCCCACCATCATATTCATCGACGAGATCGACTCAATCGCACCGAAGAGGGAGGAGGTCACCGGTGAGGTTGAGAGAAGGGTCGTCAGCCAACTGCTCTCCTTGATGGACGGGCTGGAAGCAAGAGGCAAGGTAATCGTGATCGCTGCGACCAACAGGCCGAACGCCATTGACCCCGCGCTGAGAAGGCCGGGAAGGTTCGACCGGGAAATTGAGATCAAAGTCCCAGACAAGCGGGGAAGGCTGGAGATACTCCAGATTCACACGAGGCACATGCCTCTGGAACAGAACGAAGACAAGCATGGCGGCGCTGAAACGATTGTCGATGTGGAGAAGCTGGCAGCCGTCACCCACGGCTTCGTCGGTGCGGACTTGGAGTACCTCTGCAAGGAGGCGGCTATGAAGACCCTGCGAAGAAACCTCCCAGACATCAAGCTGGAGGAAGACAGGCTAAGCCCTGAGACCCTTGACAAGCTCATAGTGACCATGGAAGACTTCCAGGGCGCGCTGAAGGACGTGATGCCGTCAGCGATGCGCGAGGTCTACCTGGAGACGCCGGACGTAGAGTGGTCGGAAATTGGGGGCCTCGAAGGCGCCAAGAAGGAGCTTCAGGAAGCCGTCGAGTGGCCTCTGAAGTACCCAGACCTCTACGACAAGATCGGGTACACTATGCCAAAGGGGATTATGCTCTACGGTCCGTCTGGAACGGGGAAGACACTCCTGGCGAAAGCAGTGGCAACGGAGAGCGAAGCCAACTTCATCAGCGTCAGGGGGCCGGAGCTCCTAAGCAAGTGGGTCGGCGAATCCGAAAGGGGAATCAGAGAAGTCTTCCGGCGTGCAAGGCAGGCGTCGCCATGCGTGATATTCTTCGACGAAGTCGATGCTCTCGCTCCCACAAGGGGAATGGGAGGGGACAGCATGGTGACCGAACGTGTGGTCAGCCAGCTGCTGACCGAGCTTGACGGCGTCCAGAGTCTAAATGGTGTGGTAGTCCTTGCAGCCACGAACAGGATAGACATCGTTGACCCGGCGCTGCTCAGGGCCGGCAGATTCGACAAGCTCATTCTGATCCCGCTTCCTGACAAGGGGGCAAGGAAGGAAGTACTCAAGATACACACAAAGGGAGTTCCGATCGCCAAGGACGTGGACCTAGACAGAGTGGTGGAGATGACCGAAGGCTTCAGCGCGGCGGACATGGCGTCGCTCACGAACACTGCTGTCTCCATAGTCTTACAGGGCTTCATCTCGAAGTACCCGAAGCCAGAGGATGCGAAGAAACACGTCGACGAGGCCATCGTCCTGATGGAACATTTCGTAGATGCGATAAAGAAGGTAAGGTCGTCCAGAGAGGGGAAGCCGATGGAAAAAGTAGCCGTCCCCTACTACCGCTAGCGACAGGCCTAACTACATCAAGGCACCTACCATAACCTGAGCGTGGAGCAGGTCATCATCATCGGCAGAGGCACATGGCTGGACAAGGTCGCCTTCGAAACCATCGAAAGGGAGAAGAAACTCGGAAGGAACCTCGCGCTTGTCCGGGTTGAAAGCGGTCTGGGCGCGTCGGGGCTCCCGCACATCGGCAGCGTCGGGGACGCCATCAGGAGCTACGGAGTCAAACTAGCCCTCGAAACCCTTGGGTACAAATCAGAACTCATCGCCTACTCTGATGATTTCGACGGCCTAAGGAAAGTCCCCGCCGGTTTTCCGTCTTGGTTGAAGGATTACATCGCCCATCCAGTCTCTCGAATCCCAGACCCATTCGAATGTCATGAGTCCTACGCGGAGCACGTCGGGTCCCTACTCCGGGATTCGCTGGACAAGCTGGGGCTCGAGTACAAGTTCCAGAGCGGCTCTGAGGCGTACAAGTCGGGGTTGCTGAACGAACAGATCCGCAAGATTCTTTCACAGTCGGAGTCCGTGGGGAAGAAGATCAACGAGCTGGTCGGCCAGTCGAAATATGAACAGGCGCTCCCCTATACCCCGGTTTGCGCCAATTGCGGGAGGATCTACCTCACCCACGCGGTTTCCTATGACCCAAAGAAGGACACGGTCCATTACAAATGCGAGGGGACAAAACTCGGAGAAACCTTCGTCGAGGGATGCGGTCATGAAGGCGATGCCAAGATATCAGAAGGCAACGGGAAGCTGATGTGGAAAGTCGAGTTTGCGGCCCGGTGGGCGGCATTTGACATCCGCTTCGAAGCCTACGGCAAAGAGCTGACGGATTCCGTGAAAGTCAATGATTGGGTGGCCGAGAACGTCCTCGGTTACCCGCCACCCTACCATGCGAGGTATGAGCTCTTCCAGGACAAGTCCGGGAGAAAGATTTCCAAGTCGGTGGGAAATCTCGTAACGCCCATTGAATGGTTGGAGTACGCTTCTCCCGAGAGTCTGAGGCTCTTGATGTACAAGAGGATTATCGGGGCTAGGAGCGTTTCCCTGGACGAAATCTCGGTCTTCATGGACGACTTCGACGACCTCGAAGAGTACTACTTCTCCAAAGGAAGAGATCCCAACCAGATGAAGGACGCCAGACTGCGAGGACTTTACGAGTACACGATGCTTTTGAAAGTTCCGAAGGCCAAGGGAGTCCACGTTCCCTACCGCCTTATTGCTCAGCTCGCCTCGGTCGCCCCTAAAAATTCGGCCGAGGATTTCGTAGTCAAGAGACTGGTAAGCTACGGGATGGCCTCCGAAAGCTCGCAGGACCTCTCGAGGAGGATTGAGTGGGCTGCCAAATGGGCGACGAGGGAGGGAAGGCGGTCGGTTGAACCGCCGCACTTGAGCCCCAACGCGAAGAAGGCCCTCGAAGAGTTTGCCAGGGCCCTCCCCGGGGCCAAGGACGGTGACGCGATACAGAACGCCGCCTTCGAAGCCGCTAAGAAGAACGGACTGAAGCCAGGGGAGTTCTTCCCTGTCATCTACTCAATCTTGCTTGGCTCTGACCGCGGGCCTCGGCTGGGGCCCTATGTAGTAGATGCGGGACAAGCAGAAATCAGCAAGGCGCTCCTCGAAGCAGTGGCTCGATGAGGATTCCCAGGTCTGACGCGCAAGACTCAGCCAGGGCATTGACGCGCGCGGTCGTCGCGTGCAGGCGATGTCCCCGCCTTGTTTCCTACAGGGAAGGAGTATCGCCGAGAGCATCATTCGCGTCACAGCGTTACTGGAGAAAGCCGGTCCCAGGTTTCGGGGATCTAAATGGACGACTTCTTGTTCTTGGCCTCGCTCCCGCTCTGCACGGCGGCAATCGCACGGGGCGCGTTTTCACAGGCGATTCATCGGGGAGGTTTCTTGTCAGGGCCCTTTATGACGCCGGTTTTGCCAACAATCCTATCTCCGAATCTTTGGATGATGGGCTGGTCTACACAGATTGTTATGTCACCGCAGCTGTGAAGTGCGTTCCTCCGGGGGACAAACCAGCCAAGGAGGAGTTCGAGAATTGTTCAGCATACCTCGACGCAGAGATTTCAATGATGAAAAATTTGACCGCCGTCCTTGCCCTTGGGGCGCTCTCGTTCAGGGCCTACATTGATCACCTCGATCGACAAGGAGTCGACGTCAAGGGCGTGAAGTTCTTGCATGGCGGTGATTTCAAGTTCAAAAAAGGACCTGCACTATACGCAAGTTACCACCCGAGCCCTCGTAATACCAACACCGGCAAGCTCACGCAGAAGATGTTGGTAAGCGTCCTAAGACGACTCAGCAGAGAATTCGAAACTATTCGCGAAGTGAGGATATAAGCGGGTCTCGTCGACGGGCTTCCGGGCCCGTAGCCTAGCACGGATCAGGGCGTCACGCATCAAGCGCGCAGGCCTGCGAAGCTGGAGACATACGACCAGAAATCGAGGGTTCAAATCCCTCCGGGCCCGTAGAACTCCATAACTACCATCGAATCTTCACGCAGCCTCAATGCCACAAACGAAGGCAATAGTAAGCATCGAGAACGTTGTCGCTTCTGCCTCGATTAATCAGAGGGTCGACCTCAACCTAATAACCAAGAAGTTTGTCGACGTAGAATATCATCCCGACCGGTTCCCTGGACTTGTATTCAGGCTGAAGAGCCCGAAGACGGCTACCCTGGTCTTCAGCTCGGGGAAGATGGTCTGTACCGGCGCGAAATCGGAGGACCAGTCGAGAAAGGCCGTGGCAGAAGTCGTCAGGAGGTTGAGGAACGGGGGCATCCCCATCAAGAATGAGGCGGAGGTGGTGATACAGAACATGGTGGCATCTGCGAGCCTGGGGGGGAAGATTCACCTGGAGGAAGCGGCCAGGAAGTTACCAAAATCGATGTACGAGCCTGAGCAGTTCCCCGGTTTGATCCACAGGATGGCGGACCCCAAGACCGTGATACTTCTCTTCTCCTCCGGGAAGCTCGTCTGCACTGGAGCGAAGACAGAGCGAGATGTCTACAGGGCCGTGAACAATCTGCACGTGACACTCGAGGAAAAAGGGCTCATGGCCTATTGACCCACGGGGCGACCATGGGTTTCAGAAAGAATAGGGCTCCGGAACCCGTTGCGCCGGGGGAAACCTAGCTTTTCGATTTGTTACCTTCTCGCTTGGCCGACTTGCGGAGTCGGTTCAGTTCGGCAATCTTTTCCTTGTATTCCTTTTTCTTCTTCCTGTTTCCTTGAGCGCGCGCCTGGTCGTATAGCTTCCTCAGTTTCTCTTCTTCCAGCTCGTACACTGACAACTTCCGAAATGAGGTCGTAGGAGCATGATTATGACCTTATGGGTCACAAGACCCTCGGCTGTAGTCCGAAGCTTATTCAGGTAGGAGAATTTGCGGAATCCGCTACATCTCTAGACGGACTTGAACCACGCGGTCTATCTCCTGTCCCGCCTTGACCATCTTGAACTCTATCAAGAATATGGCTTTGCGCGGCTGAACGGAGCGTTCGGTCTCTCCTCTAAATGTCACCTTGACCCCCGACTTTGATTCGGTCTTCGACTTCATGGATACTAGACAGAGGTCGTAGATGGTTCCTTTCGAAAGACCTAGTCTTTGTTCTATGTATTCGAGGTAACCTCTCGATGTGAGGTGTTCCCCCCTTGAAGCGGAGCGGTAACTGATGTGCTCACATCCGACTTAGCTGTAGTAAGGCACCGCGACCTTCCCCATCGGGCTACTCGCCCTCGAGGACCTCACCTTCTTCGCTGCCTCTTGGAAATCCTCGTAGGTTACAATTGCTTCATCCCAATGATTCTTCGCGTCCTCCGGCTTCGGGTACTTGGCGATGTAGGCTTGAAGAACTATGGAAACTGCCGTATTCACAAGTGCGGTCAAGTCTGCTCCGTTGAACCCCTCGGTCATCTCAACAAGGCTTCCGACCTCTACCTCCTTTGAAATCGGCTTCCCCTTGATGTGTATCCTGAGGGACTCTTCCCTCGCATTCTCATCGGGGAGTGGGGTGGTGATTATCTTGTCGAAACGTCCTGCCCTCAACAGCGCCGGGTCGATCATGTCAATCCTGTTGGTTGCAGCCAGGACAACGACACCCTCGAGTGCTTGTATCCCGTCGAGCTCTGTCAGGAGCTGACTTACAACTCCTCCTGTCACAGTGCCGCCTTCACCCATCCCTCTACCCGGAGCTATCGAATCGATTTCATCGAAGAAGATTACGCATGGGGCGGCTTGCCTTGCTCGTCTAAAAACCTCCCGCACTCCCCTTTCCGATTCGCCCACCCACTTACTAAACAACTCTGGCCCCTTGACACTGATGAAGTTCGCTTCACTCTCAGTAGCGACAGCCTTGGCCAAGAGGGTCTTGCCCGTACCGGAGGGGCCATGAAGCAGGATCCCCTTCGGCATGACGTAATTCAGCGTCTTGTAAAGATCAGGGTACTTCAGGGGCCACTCGACCGCTTCCCGAAGCTCTTTCTTTGCGGCCGTAAGGCCGCCAATCTCGGACCACTTCACGTCTGGCGTTTCAAGATATACTTCTCTCATCGCTGACGGAGTGATATCTTTCAGTGCCTTCTGGAAGTCGTCCCAAGTTACAATCAGCTTGTCGAGGATTTCCGGGCTTAGTCTCTCTTCCTCGAGCTTCAGTTCTGGTAGAATCCTTCTGAGAGTCTTCATGGCAGCCTCCTTGCAAAGATACTCGAGGTCAGCCCCTACGAACCCGTGCGAAACCGAGGCGAGCTTCTCAAGGTCGACGTCCTCCAGCAGTGGCATATGACGCGTGTGGATCTGCAGTATCTCGTATCTTCCCTTCTTGTCCGGAACCTTGATCTCGATCTCCCTGTCAAACCTTCCGGGTCTCCGGAGGGCGGGGTCTAGTGCGTTGTGTCGGTTTGTAGCTGCTATTACTATGACTTTGCCTCTTGCTTCGAGACCATCCATCAAGGAGAGCAACTGGCTGACGACCCTCCTCTCGACTTCCCCAGTCACTTCCTCGCGCTTGGGCGCTATCGAGTCAATTTCGTCGATGAAGACGATGGTAGGAGCTTTCTCTTTTGCTTCCTTGAATATTTCTCTGAGTTTTGCCTCTGATTCGCCGTAGTACTTGCTCATGATCTCTGGACCACCTATCGGAATGAAGTGGGCGTTGGTCTCGTTAACGACGGCCTTCGCCAGGAGTGTCTTGCCGGTTCCTGGAGGACCATACAAGAGAATTCCCTTCGGCGCTTCGACGCCCAACTTCTCGAATATCTCCGGATGTCTCAGTGGGAGCTCAATCATCTCCCTTACCTTCTGGACCTCGTCCTTTATGCCGCCGATGTCTTCGTAGGTTACCTGCGGTACTCCCCTTAATGTTTCGCGCTGCTCGGAAATGACGAAGACCGTTCTCTGAGTTATTAGTGCCGCTTCTGCAACCGGGTTCACTCCGACGACCTGGAAGGTAAGCCTTCCGCCGAAGTAAGGTACCACCACGTTGTCACCTTTCGTTACCGGGATGCCTTCGAGGGCGTCAGCCAGATATCTCTCGTCGATGGGTGGCACTGTTTCGAGCGGGGCGACCACGACCTTCTCTGCCGGTAGGGCGCTGGCTCTCTTCACGACGACCACGTCACCGATGGCAAGGCCACCGTTGTTCCTGATGAGACCGTCGATCCTCATTATTCCTCTGCCCTCGTCTGAAGGGTAAAGGGGGAGGCACTTCGCGACTGTTCGTCTCTT
>DATGVR010000009.1:0-8453 GCA_035300255.1 Nitrososphaerales archaeon | reverse complement strand
CTTCACCTTCGACAGGCCGGTCTATCCCGGCTTCGACCACTGGGACGAAATCCTGCTCTTCAACAAAGACGGACCTGTCGACGGAAAGATCAGTCCTGTACTTCACTATGAGCGGGGCTCGCCCCTCACCAACATGTGCATGGCAGTGTTGACTGAAATGGGGAAAGAAGTGATTCCGGAGGCCCTCGGCCACAACTACCCCCTCTTCCTGGCCGACAAGAAGGCCAAGGCAATCCTCGAGGAGACCAAACAGGCCTATCTTGGGGCCGTGGCCATCGAAATGGCAAAGTCCGACCTTGACCAGCAGATCCTGTTCTCCAGGAAGTTCAGAGACTACCGCAGCCAGATTGAGGGGAAGAGGAAGGCATGACCCCGCACCCCTTCGATGACATCGATGGTGAATTCCAGGCCCGGCTCAGAGACATCTCGACTACGACCCGGTCCACGGTCGACAATTCGACAGTCACATTCAGGACCGCTCGGATCGAATGCGAGTATACCCCCCGAGTGATCAAGAGGCTCGCCATGGGCCAGCTAGTCGCTATTCCTAACGTCCAAGCGTTGGGGACCAACAACTCCTACTCTCTGTACGAGATAGCCGACGTCTACCCCATGCACTACTCGATGCTCACCCTTGACAGGTCTCAGCCGGCGGCGATCCGGAACGAGTTTATGGACCTGATCCAGAAGGAGTGGGAGAAGGGGTCGAAGAGCACCTGGATAGAAATCGTCGCCGCACCCATAAGCTATGTGATGAAGGTAGGGGAGGATGGAGTAGCTTTCGAGCGGAAGGGGATGGCGCCGTTGACCGGGAGTCCTGTGAAACTTCTCAGCAAGGACTCGATACAGCAACTGATCTGCTTCTCCCCGCCCAAGGGAGACCCGAGCGACTACTCCCTGGGGTATCTCCTCGGGTTCACCGATGCCTCGATTCCTTTTTCGCTCAACATAGAGAGTTTAATTCATTATATGGGGGGCGTGTTTGCATATACCGGAAGCGGCAAGTCGAACCTCACCGCGGTCGTCATCCGCAAGGCCCTAAGGGCAATCCCCGACCTGAAGGTCGTAATCTTCGATGTGTCAGCAGAATACGGCATCCACATCCTTGACGTACTGAACGATTTGCCCAGCAGGATTCTATTCACAGATTCGTTCAAAGACAGCAAGAATCTCCCCGCGGAATATTTCAAACGACACGCCACCCCCGAAAGCCTGGCCGGCCGTGAGAAAGAATTCAACCCGAAGATCTCCAATCTGTTCAGAGATGGAAAGGTCGAGTTCCTGCAAAGCCACCTTGCTGGAGAAGAGGATGTGGCCAGGTTCAGCACCTACGAGGGCCTCATCGAAGTACTCTCCAACACGCTCAACGACAGGTACGGTGCAGTCCAGCAGAAGATCGTCGTTCCCCAGGTCGTCGAAACTATCAAGCAGTTCCTCCGCGAAAACAAGTTCGAACTCGAGGCCAGGTTCAGTCCCAAGACCAAGGAACTGATTGAGAGAATCCAGCCTCTTCTCGCCGACCTCGGAGCGAACAGCTCTCTGAAGAAGACATTCGACAGCCTAGCGACCGTCGTCGCTTCTATTCCCGAAACCCCCGAGGAGGAGGAAGGGTACACCTGGAGCAAGCTCGCCGACGAGATACTCTCTCTGAGCAGGGACTCGCCGCGTGTATTCGTTGTCAACCTTCCCGAGGCCGAGGACGCCAGGCTCGAGACTGCCAATGTGGTCAATGAAGTCTTCAGGAAGCGCAAACGGAGCTTCGCCCTCTCCCCCCGGGTGCTCTTCGTGATCGACGAGGCCCAGGAATTCATCCCTCAGGTCCCCAGGAAGGAGGACGGGACTGACCAGTCGAGCAGGGCAGTCGAAAGGTTGCTTAGGCACGGGCGGAAGTACCACCTCAATTGCTGGATCAGCACTCAAAGAGTAGCCCACCTTAACACCAATGCACTCCAGCAGCTCCACAGCTACTTCGTCTCCACCATGCCGAGGCCCTACGACCGCCAGCTGATCTCCGACACCTTCGCCATCGACGACGCGTTTATGGAGAGGACGCTCGCCTTCCAGAACGGGGACTGGCTCCTCACAAGTTTCAAGGCCACTGCGACCCAGAACATCCCAGTCTTCTTCCATGCCGAGAACAACGAGGACGTCCTAGACGCCTACCTGAAGTGAGGTAGTCGTTTGGCTGACGCCCCCATCCTGCTCACCCGCCAGAATGCAAGGAGGCTTGCCATCGCCAAGCAGCACCTGGCGGGTAAGAAACCGAAGAATCCCCGAGCGACTTCAATCATGTCCCTCATGCATGATATCCGCTACGTCCAAATCGACCCGACCAGTGTCGTCGCTCCGAGCCATCTGCTCGTGCTCTGGAGCAGGCTGGGTGCATTCGAGCTGTCAGACCTCGACAGGCTCCAATGGAAGGAGAAGAAGCTCTTCGAGTATTGGGCGCATCAGGCCTCGATAGTCCTGACCGAAGACTATCCGCTCTACCAATTGAGGATGAAAAGATTCGCGACAGCGGACACGCTCTGGCCAACGAGGCTGAGAGAATGGATGAAGGATAATTCGGACTTGCGAAAGTACATGCTCAGCGAGCTTCGCGCCAGGGGCCCACTCTCCTCGAGAGACTTCGAGGACAAATCCGAGTCTCGATGGAAGCATGCCCGCCGCAAATGGGGCCTGCGCGAATCAGGGTGGAGCGGAGGGCGGGACGCCTCGAGGATGCTAGAATTCTTGTTTCACCTGGGGGAAATCCTCGTGGCTGGCCGCCAGGGGAGGCAGAAGCTGTGGGATCTCCCGGAAAGGGTCCTTCCCGACTGGACTCCAAGGACTGAACTGTCTTCCGGCGAAACCGAGTACCTCGGTGCCCAGCTATCGCTGAAGGCCCTGGGGGTTGCGACGCCCAAGCAGATCTCGTGGCACTTCCTTATTGGGAGATATCCCAACCTGAAAGAGACTCTGAGCGCCCTCGAATCTGACGGGAAGGTGGTCAGGGTGAAAGTGAAGGATATTCCCACGAAGGGCGCATGGTTCATGCACTCCGACGACATTGATGCCGCGGAGTCCCTCGCCGCCGGGGACTTCGAGCCGAGGACCACGCTTCTTTCTCCTTTTGACAATCTAATTACCGATAGGGACAGGACTCACGAGCTCTTCGATTTCTTCTACCGCATCGCAATCTACACCCCGAAGGAGAAAAGGACGCACGGCTTCTTCGTCCTTCCCATCCTAGACGGCGACCGCATCGTCGGACGCATGGACCCTGTGATGGACAGGGAGAAAGAAGAGCTTCGCTTCAAGGCAGTGTACGCCGAACCAGGAGCACCCAAAGACAGGGCAATGCCTCGCCGAATCGCCGATGCAGCGGCCGATCTGGGGGATTTCCTTGGTGCGAAGAAGGTTGTCTATCTGGGTCATGTCCCAGACAATTGGAAGTCCCACCTGAAATGACCGCTACAGCTTAACGTACTTGCCGGGGTTCGCCTTGAATTGCGTCATGCAACCAGGGCTGCAAAAATAATACATCTTCCCACCAAGCTCGGTCACATACTTCGCCGACTTCTCGTCGACCGTCATCCCGCAGACGACATCTTTCATCAATTCAGTCGACCTCATTGCTTCCAGATATTTCATATTTCTGCTTCGGCTTCTTGGTCATGTAGGCAGGAACGGCCGCGAACAGGCTGATGAAGCCCATAAGGAGGAAGAGCCCGTGGAGAGAGGAGACGAAGCTGTCCAGCTGGACCGGGGTAATGGAGACCGAGCTTCCCGAGAATATCTGCTGCAATACATCGGCAGGGACGCTGGTCGCCATGACTGCGAAGGCGAGGCCGAGGCTCAGCAAAAACCCCGTGTTGATCAGCGTCGACGACATACCGGAGGCCACTCCTCTCCTTGCGGCTGGGGTGGCGTTCATTATCGAGGCGACGTTGGGGGCCACGAACATCCCTCCTCCTGCCCCTGCAATGATCATGGGGAGCAGTATCTGGTTGTAGTCCCTGAATGGGAGGAGACCAAGCCAGAAAAGTGCCACTGACACGACCAAGAGCCCGGCCGTCGCGAACCCCCTCGAACCGTACCTGTCAGACAGGTATCCGCTGATTGGCCCGAATGTGACGAACGCCACCGAGAAGGGAATCAGCATCAATCCTGCTGTGAAGGCGTCGAGGAGTAGCACCCCCTGGAAGTAAAAGACCAGAACCAGAGAGAACCCTCCTCTGGCCAAAGATGCCAGGAGGTTGCTTGCCATCCCGGCCGCGAAGGCCCTGATTCTAAAGAGCGAAAGGTCCATCATCGGATAGCGGACTTTCCTTTCAGCCAGAACGAAGCCCGCGATGCAAAGGATGCCAAAAGCGATCGCTCCGATGTAGATAGGGTTCCACCCAAGCAGGGCGCCCAGCATCAGGCCCATGAGCGAGACCGTTAGACCTGCCCCGAAGAGGATGTTACCTATTGGGTCGAGTTTCTCGCCCCTCCGCGGCTCCGATGTCTCCTTTAGTTTGAAGTATGCCCATAGGGTGGCGATGGTCCCGATCGGGATGTTTATCCAGAAGATCGACCTCCACCCGAGGAAGGACCCGGCCAGAATCCCTCCGAGTGCGAGACCGCTGACCGACCCGAGAGTCCCAGCAACCTGGTTGAAGCCCAGTGCCCTTCCCCTCTCTGTAGCCGGGAAGACGTCTGTGAGAAGGGCGGCTGCGTTGGCAAAGATGAGGGCTCCCCCCGTCCCTTGCACCAGCCTGAAGACGACCAGTGATATCCCATTGTAGGAGACACTGCAGAGCGCCGAGCCCACAGTGAAGATTGCGAAACCCAGGTTGTAGAGCCTCGCCCTCCCTAGGATGTCGGAGAGCCGCCCGAACGACAGGAGGAGCGCTGCGTTGACTAGTATGTACCCCATGATGATCCAGACAGCTTCGAAAGGGCTCGCATGCAGGTCGGCAGATATTATGGGCAGGGCGATCAGGACTATGTTGGCGTCAAGTATCGCCATGAAAGCGCCGATGGTCGTGTTCGTCAGCACGACGTACTTGTAGTCCAAGACTCGAAATTCTCAAAGGCGGCCGGAGGACGGCCGGATAAGATTTCCTTACAGGCTCACGGCCAGAACCAGGGCCGCCACGATCAGTACCCCTCCGACGAAGTCCCTGGGCGACGGGGATTCTTTCCCGAGAGCCCGTGCGAAGATCTGTGTGAGAAGAGGAGAAACGCTCGTCAGGATGACGCTCAGCGCTACTCCTATGGTCGAGACAGAGTAAACGAACAGCACGGAGCCCAAGACCAGGTCGCTGATTATGACGAGGAGAATGAACCCATACTGTTTTGCGGGAAGCCCAGACGGCCACATCCTTCTCTTCCTAGTCAGGAGGAAGGCCACCCCCAGCGCCGCGGCGGCCGAGGCATTCCGGGCGAAAGTCACGGCGACGATGCTTCCCCCTGCACCAGTCGCGAGCTGAATCAGCTCCTGGCCGATGGTCCAGAAAACCCCTGCAGATATCGCAAAGGCGATTCCCTTCGCTCTGGGCTTACCTTCGCCGCCTCTGGAAAGGATGTAGACGCCCAATATCACCATCAGGGCGGCAGCGAAGTTGGCGTAGGGTACCACCTGCCCCAGAGCTACTCCGACGAGTCGCACCATCAGGACGTAGGTGTACACCACTGGCGCGGCAACGGACGCCCCTGTTTCGCGAATCGAGAGCAGGAAGAAGCTGTCCCCGCAGGCCAGAGTGATGACCCCACTGGGGACGGCGAAGCCCAGACCAGTGAAGCTCCAGTAGTAGAGGGCCGGGAGGATGAGGACGACCGACGAGGCCGACGTCCGGAGGAAGTTGAAACTTACGAAATCGAACTTGCCAAGGAATCCACGGTAGTAGATGGGGCTGAACGCCCAGATCAGTGCGGCGATCAGAGCGTAAGCCGGGTTGAGCAACCGGGTGCCCCAAAAATCTGGGGCTAATTAGAGAGACGGGTGTTTCGTTCCTTGGTCAACGCAGCCACGTCTAGCATCAGGCTCGAAGGAACCGGTCTGCACCCGCAGGCCAGTTCATGTTCGGAGTGCCATTGGACCCTCTGGGCCCGCGTCGGATTCTTCGGCATCACATGGGTATTGTGCCACTCTTCGTTGGGCTTCGAGTTTCTCATCTTGGGCTCTCCATTAGTCTGTGTTCAACCCGCATGCACCTGTCCATGACGTAGTCGATCTTGGCGTCCGACAGGATCTTCTTGGCTTCTTCGTTCTCAAGGCCCTCCTGTCCCCAGAAGATCAGGGGCATCCCAGTCCTCTTCTTCAATTCCACTACCTGCCTTGCGACTTCGGGGAGTTCTTCCGAGGGTCGGAAGACATCTACGACTTCGATCTTCTTCGCCAGTTCGTCTGGAATTGCTGAAAGCGACGGGTACGTCTTCACCCCGTTGATACTGTCCGTCGTAGGGTTCACAGGGATCAGCATGTACCCATGTTGCTGCAGATACTCGGGGACTGTATATGCGTCCTTCTCCGGGTTCTTGGACGCTCCGACCACAGCCACGACCTTGTGCTTCCTCATGACTTCCGCGGGCTCGACCGTGAACTTTGGCATGCACGTAGAGACGACGTCTGCCTAATATCGGTTCCCGACCAAAGACTCTACAGAGCAGACCCGCAGCGATTATCTAAAGGCTAATAGCCACACTCGGCCACCCGAGGCCGATGATTGGAACCATCCTGAGCAACGTCCCCCCAAGTACAGCAGATCTCTTATCATACTCTATGCTAATTGTGGTGTCAATCTTCTTGCTGTCAGGACCTGCGATCACCTACTACTACTGGAAGAAGAACAAGAGGATGAAGGCTGCTTCGCCTACTGGCTCTGCCTGACATCTCTGTGGGACCTGTTGTGCCTCTGTATTGGGATGATTATCACCGCACCCACAGCAGCAATCGGCAATACAACCACAGCCACTTCGACAATCCCTTCTACGACGCTGAAAAAGAGACCTGATACCGTCCCAAAGAAGCTCTCTATGCCAGACGGCCCGGGGGAGGCAACCACTTTGACTGTTGCAGTCGATTGGACCACGCTCCCGTTCAAGTCGGTCGAACTTACCGAGACTTTGTAGATCCCCACCTGATAATAGGTGTGAATCACCGTTTGGCCCTGGCTGGCGTACCCATCTCCAAAGTTGTACAGAACTATGTAGGGTTGCGCACCTCCCTTCACAATCGCGTTGAAGGTGACACTTAGGGGGGAGGTCCCATTCTTGGGCGTGGCGCTGAGGGTCATCGAAAGCGGTGTCTGTTGGGCCGTCTCGGTGATGGTCACGTTTATGGTAGCGTAGTCAATTAGGGTCTTGGTCTGCAGTATCTGGCTCTCGATGTCGTTGATTTGCTTGTCCACGCCCTGGAGCTGGGTTTCGATGGCGAGCGTCGTGTCGAGAGTGGTGGACTGGTTGAGGAGCTTAAGCAGGGTCGCCTGCTCCGTCCGGAGGGACGCCAGGGTCGCGTTGAGGTCGGTATACTGAACCCTGACGTCGTTGGAGCCAGAAGTGACCTTGACAATGGTCCCCATAGCCTCGACCTTACCAAGGACCTGCTGGTACTGCGAAGCTGGGACCCTGACGACAACGTAGGCTGAATTTGCGACGGTCGACTGATAGGCGACATACCCTCCCACAGAATAGGCCAGAGCCACGACCCCAGCCGCTGTTTGTTCTGGAGCGGAAGCTTTCAGGTTTAGATCAGTATTGAATTCAATCAGCCCCCCTGCCCCAGCCGGACTCCCCTGGGTGACATTCGTCCCGAGGGGGTTCGAGGGCGTCCCTCCATTCTGGGAAGGAGGATTGACCGTCGTCGAAGTTGAGATCGCTTGCGTCTGGCCAACGACCTGTGTGTACCCCGGTTGGACGTCAGACGACCCGCCTCCATTTGATGAAAAGATGGAACCTAGGTTTAACCCGACCGCTTGGCTTGCGGGAACTCCACTCACGGCAGAGGTAAAGGAGTCAGGTGCGGTGAACGAGCCATAGAGTCCGAAATGGAGGTTCGAAAACAGGGCGAGCGCGATTCCCCCGACGACGATGAGGGCAGCGAGTCCGAGCAGGGCCGTCCTTGCCGTAAGGCCCCCGAGCCGGTTCACGCCTGGGGTATGAACGCAAGGCGATTTAGTCCCAGCACGAAGAACGAACTGTTCGCGTGACGCGAACATAGCCCTTATCTCGTCTCTGCAACGAATGTTGACCGTTGTCGGAAGCCTCCCGGGAGAAGGTCGACTTCGCGCTTCGGGGGAAGACCCTCACCGTCTACCTTTACCTTCTGAAACACGGGAAGGCCATCGGCGTCCGGCAGATACAGAAAGAACTCGGCTTTTCCAGTCCTTCGGTCGCGTTTCATCACCTTGACAAGCTAGTCGAACTTGGCGTGGTCGAGAAGGACCAGTACGACAGATACGTGCTCGCGAGGAAGGTGGACTCAGGGA
>DATGVR010000008.1:0-5438 GCA_035300255.1 Nitrososphaerales archaeon | reverse complement strand
AGCCATTCGCCGACCTGAGACTGAGGCTTGCCTTCGCCGACTCAGTGAACCTTACCACGATTAACTCGCAGTACAACAACAACCTGGGGCAGGTGGCGAACGAGATCGTTCCGCCGGGGATTCCTCCAGCCGGCGCCTGGAGCACTTCTGTCAAGCCGCCCTACAGTTTCAGTCCGCACACTGTTCAGACGCTTCTGCTTGATGCGATGATGCATCCACTGACGAGTTTCAATTTCGTGAACGGAACGGCGGCGCCTGCGGGGAGGTTCAACAACGCCTTCGGTTGCGCCCACTTGAACGCGGGTGGGAAGTGCGACAGTCCGACTCCGCAGACCGTTTCCCTTGTCTATGCTACCGGAGACACTGTCGATGAACAAGTGCTGAACCAGATAGCCGGGACGATCAACAACGTTAGCTCGACGTACAACATGGGGCTCAGCGCGGTTGTCACGCCCCTCCCCTGCGGTCAGATGGTAAGTGAGGCCTTCTCAGGGCAGGTGTACGCCTGGGCTGAGGCGTGTTTCGGCTGGTTCGACGACTATCCGTGGTCCATGGACTTCCTAGGCCCGATCCTCGCCCCAGGAGGGATCTACACCGCTCCGGGCGGCTGGAACACCAAGCAGATGGGCGACCTCTGGACCCAGGCCCAGGCAGCCAACGCGGCCGGGAACTCTGCAGGGGTGGTGAGCGCGTCCATTGCGATGGCGAACGTAGGGAACCAGAGAGTGATGGACATCAGCACCTTCTATCCAGAGATATACATGGTGATGACGTCGAACGTCCAAGGGTTCTACTTCAACCCGGCCATCTACACCACCGGCGAGCCACAGTACTTCGCGACGCTTTACTAGGTCGGCCTCTCAGCACGGATGCGAGCTGATTGAGGCTCTACGTCTACATTGCCAGACGCCTTCTTCTGATGGTCTTCGTCCTTTTCGGGCTTAGCGTCCTAATCTTCTATCTAACGAGGGGCCTGCTCCCTGTCAGCTTCGCGCTCGCCCCGTACATCACCCCAAGGATGGACGACGCGACGAGACTGATCACCGCGCGGGCCATCGGGGTAGCCACGGCGTCCTGCCCTTCCTACTCGGCGTTCGTCAGCGGGCAGGAGGGGTGCGTGGTCCCTTTGTGGGGGCAGTACTTTACCTGGCTCACCAACGCCCTGACGGGGAACTGGGGGCTTACGCTCCTTCCGGGGATTTCAGGGACGGACACGACGTGGCACATATTCTGGAGCAGGTTCCCGTTCACCGCTGAGCTTGCTGTCGCCGGTGCATTCCTGACGATTCTCCTTGGGATACCGCTCGGCATAATCTCCGCGACGCATAACAACAAGCTTCCTGATCACGTCGCCAGAATATTCTCCCTCGGAGGCTACTCGGTCCCTCAATTCTGGTTCGGGGCGATGCTGCAGATAATTTTCGTCCTGTACATACGGGTGAACGGGAGCGGCTTACTTCCGGCGAGCGGGGCCCTGGCGACAACGTGCGGCATCTGTTTCGGCAACCCAGGGCAGCTTGCGTCCTACTCGGGAGTACCGATTCTCGACTCGCTGCTCTCGCTGAACCTTCCATACTTCTGGGACGTCCTGGTGGCCCTGATTCTCCCGGCGATCACCCTCGCGATAACTTCGATCGGGGCCCTCTCGAGGATAGTTAGGTCGAGCATGATGGACGTGCTGAGGCAGGACTACATCCTGCTGGCAAAGGCGAAGGGGCTCAAAGAAAGAGTCGTAGTTTACAGGCATGCCCTGCGCAACGCCCTTCTGCCGGCGGTGACGGTGGCGGGCCTTCTCGCCGCTTACCTCCTGGGCGGGGTCGTGGTCATCGAGATAGTATTTTCCTGGCCTGGAGTGGGGAACACTGCCTTCGTCGCGGCGGAGGTTCTTGACGTCAACTTTCTGGAGCTCTACGTGCTGGTCACGGGGGCGATCATAGTTTTCATCAATTTGGCCGTCGACATCATCTACGCCAAGCTCGACCCGAGGATTAGGTACTGAGGGGAATAAGTTGGGAGAAACATCCGAGAAGGGAAGCTATGGAAGGAGGGCTGAGATTCGGTACACGCTTCACTTGATGCGCCAGAATCCCATCGTGCTAGTGGGAAGCGTCATCTCGGTGGGGTCGGTCCTCATCGCGCTGCTCTATTGGATTGTCGTCGACCCATCGTATTGGAGGACATCAGACCCGTTCATGGCTCTTTGTTGGAACAATCCCATCTTCAACTGGGGAATCCAGAACGTCTTCAACTGCGGGGGAGCCGCCTATCCCCTCGGGACGGACCTGTATGGCAGGAGCCTCCTGCAGATGATTGTCCTCGCCATCCCTGTAGACCTTCAGATTGCGTTCACCGTCGTCGCGTCCGCCGTGGTCATCGGAGTCCTGTTCGGTGGAGTCGCAGCTTACGTGGGTGGAGTCTTGGACGAGGTCATACTCAGAATAACCGACATATTCCTCGCGGTTCCTGGGATTCTGCTCGCCATCGTCCTGCTCGTTGTTCTCGGGCGGACGATACCTGTCCTGACCGCAGCAGTCCTCATAACGTGGTGGCCGTATTATGTCAGGCTGGCCAGGTCTCAGGTCCTTGGGGAGAAGGAGAAGCCCTACGTTGAGAGGCTGAGAGCGATGGGGGCCGGAGGCCCTCGCATACTCTTCAGGCACGTCGTCCCCAACTCAATCTATCCCATCCTGATTCAGGCAACGATAGACGTCGGTGCGGTGATATTGACTGTCTCGGCCCTGATGTTCATCGGGTTGACCCCCGACCCCAAGTTCCCTGAGCTCGGGAATCTTGCGAAGGAGGGGATCCAGTACATCTTTACCGCTCCATGGCTCATCGTCTTCCCCGGGTTGACGCTGCTTCTAATCTCGGTTGGGTTCAATCTTTTGGGAGACGGCATCCGAGACGTCTTCGACCCGAGGTTGAGGAGATGAACGTCCAGGAGCCGAAGGCGACCACCGACGTGCTCCAGGTCCGAGGCCTGAAGGTCGATTTCCACACCTACGCGGGCGATGTGAAGGCTCTGGATGGCGTAGAACTGATTGTGAAGAAGGGGGAACTCCTCGGGCTGGTCGGGGAGAGCGGGTGCGGCAAGACGGTGACTGCACTTTCCATAATGGGCCTCTTACCGCCCAACGCCGAAGTTTTGGAGGGAGAGGTGCTCCTTTCCGGGGTCGACCTTCTGAAGATGTCCAAGGAGGAGATGCGCAAAACCAGACTCAAGGACGTGGCCATCGTCTTCCAGGACCCTCTGACATACCTGAACCCGGTGCTGACCGTCGGGTCTCAGATTGAGGAGATCATAGACAGCCAGCCCAACCTGTTCACTTCGGCGGTCGTGAAGAGCAGGCTGAAGGAGATTGCCGCCGCGGAAGCGGAGGGCAGGGGAGGGCCGGAGTTGACAACGGAGAAGAAACGGCTCCAATCTGTCGCTGGAAAGTGGGAGAGTCTGGGCGGCCAGGATCGGGGAAGGCTGACGCGGAACTATATCTTTGCAATCATGAGGGAAGTGAGGCTGCCGGAGCCAGAGAAGGTCTTCAGGTCCTTCCCGTTCGAACTGTCCGGAGGGATGAGACAAAGGGTAATGATATCGATGGCTCTGGTGAAGAGGCCCAAGCTCCTCCTTGCCGACGAGATGACGACAGCGCTCGACGTCACGGTGCAGGCGCAGATTCTCCAGCTGATCAGAGAGTTGAGGTCCGAAATCGACGCGTCCGTCGTTCTGATCACCCATGACCTCGCCGTCGTCGCAGAGGTCTGTGACAGGGTCGCGGTCATGTACGCTGGAAACATAGTCGAAGTGGCCGAGGTCGGCGAGCTCTTCAGGAACCCCCTCCACCCGTACACTCAGGGCCTGCTGGCTTCGGTCCCGAGGGTGGACTCGTCAGCGATCGAATATCCTTCGATCAAAGGGTCTGTCCCCAACCTGATCTTCCCGCCGACGGGATGCCGCTTCCATCCGAGATGCCCAAAGGCCTTCGACAAGTGCCCGCAGGTCAAGCCACGGCTGCTAGAAGTGACGCCCGGGCATCTCGTGGCGTGTCTGCTGTATGGAGAATGAAATGACGACCCAAGACCCATACCTGCTCGAGACGACAGACCTCTACAAATGGTTCCCGAGGCGCGGAGGGTTCCTCAACAGGACGGTCTCGCATCTCAGGGCGGTGGACGGAGTCTCGATTGGAGTAAAGAGGGGAGAGACCCTTGGACTCGGTGGGGAGGCTGGGTGCGGCAAGACGACTCTGGGGAGGACCATCATGCGGCTGACTGAGCCGACAAAGGGACAGGTAGTGTTCGACGGGACGGAAATCTCGCGACTCAAGGGAAGAAAGCTGAAGCCGTTCAGGAAGAACATGCAGATAGTCTTCCAAGACCCGTACGCCTCCCTCGACCCAAGGCAGAGCATTCGCTCTGCGCTGCTGGAGCCCATCCACATACATCACATGGCGTCCTCAAGGAAGGAGGCAGACGAGGTCGCTCAGAAGGCCCTGCAGAGAGTCGGGCTGAACCCGGACCACCTGTCTCGGTTCCCCCATGAGTTCTCCGGAGGACAGAGGCAGAGGATTGCGGTTGCGATTGCGCTGGCAGTAGAACCGTCCTTTTTAGTCCTGGACGAACCGACCTCGTCCCTGGACGTCTCGGTCCAGGCCCAGATCCTCAGCCTCCTCAGGGCCCTGCAGAGGGACATGGGACTGACCTACCTCTTCATTTCTCACAACCTGGCGGTGATCAAGCAGATGTGCGACAGGATAGCGGTGATGTACCTGGGCCGGGTGGTCGAGCTCGCGCCGACTGAGAAGCTGTTCGAGAATCCAAAGCATCCGTACACCAAGGCTCTATTGTCGTCAGTCCCCCTCCCCGACCCTTCGAAGAGGAAACAGCTGGCTGCCCTTCAGGGAGATGTTCCGAGTCCGGTAGACATTCCCGAGGGGTGCAGGTTCGTGGGAAGGTGTCCCTTCGGCACCGAGAAGTGCAGAGCCTACGCGCCGCCCTTTGTCGAAGTGGAGAAGGACCACTGGATTGAGTGCCACTATGACATCGACTTTGGCAGGAAATCGCAGGTCGAACTTGTGCCGCAGGCAGCGTAGTGCGCTGAAGTTCGAAAAGGATTAGAGGCCCCCACAGGCAGGAAGGACAGTGGCCTCGCATCGAATCGAATTGGAGACGTTCCACTACAAGTGGAACAAGGCCCACAAGCCCGCGCTTACCATAGGGCCTGGCGATGACGTCACCTTCGAAATCAACGAAGTGACAAGCGGGCAGATCAAAGAAGACTCGAAGGTAGATGCGGTGAAGAATCTCGACATTGCGAAGCTCTACCCAATGGCAGGCCCTGTGTTTGTCGAAGGAGCAAAACCTGGAGATACGCTCACCGTCGAAGTCCTGGAAGTTGTAAATGGGGATTGGGGTTGGTCGGCGATCGTCAACGGTCTTGGCTT
>DATGVR010000007.1:0-7056 GCA_035300255.1 Nitrososphaerales archaeon | reverse complement strand
TGGGCCATTGAAATTCACGCCGAAGGACTCAAAGCCACGGCTGGGACAGGGAACATCTACCTCGTAGAGGCGCAGCAGAAGAGCGGAGCGATGGGGATAGCGCCCATACATGCGCAGAACGCCACTGCATCCGAGTTTAGCGTGGGTAGGGATGGAATCGGGCAGTACTTCACAACACTGAATCAGGATCCCCGAGCGACGTTCGAGAGCGTGCTGGTCGTTTTCCTGGGTGGCATGCAGATGAGTAACGCGACCGTCATAGCCACCGCAACCCCGTAGCAGGAGCAGCGTGACCCAACAGCTTGATGGTAGATCGGGTGAAAGCGAGGGAGGTGATATTCCTGAATTCCGCATTCTTTGTCCTGGGATTCACGTTCGTATTCTCTATGGTGGGGGTTTTGCTGCAGACAGTCTTATCGAAGGCGTCGCTGGAAGCCGTGAATACGGTCAGGTTGATCGGCGGGTCGGTCATCGTAGCCTTCGGCGTCCTCATCATCGCGTCTGCAAAGTATGCGATACCATTCTTCGGCGTTGAGCATAAGATCCACGTGAGGAAATTCAGGAACAGCTATGTGACCTCCTCTGTATTCGGCATCGCTTTCGCCCTCGGATGGACTCCGTGCGTAGGCGCGATACTTGGTTCGGTTTACACCCTCGCCGCGGTATCCCCCGGACTGGGATTCCTCTACCTTATGGCTTTCTCTCTGGGGTTGGGCATCCCGTTCCTCATAGCGGGGGCCTTCGTCTCGAGAGTATCGGGCTTTCTCAAGAGGGCGGGGCCCTTTCTGAGATACTTCAACATAGTAAGTGGAGTGTTCTTGATAGCGATCGGACTGCTGGTGGTCACCAACTACATCGGCGTCCTGCAGATCTTCCTGAATAATGTCGGTCCGCTGGGGTCCCTGGCAAACCCGTTCGGTCAGTTTCAGCTCAACTTTCTGATAGCCCTTTCTGCGGGGGTTCTGACATTCATTTCACCGTGCATACTTCCCCTGTTGCCCGCGTTCCTTGCGTTCGTCTCGGGCACATCTCCAGAGGCGGTCAGACGATGAAAATCAATGCATACGTTGTCGTCTTCGGCATCATAGGCATCGTTATCGTGGCGGCGGCTCTATCCGCGCTTGTCTCGAACCAGGGCTCGGTGCCGACCGATCTATCAAAGGTACCCAATCATGGACCGGCGCCCAACTTCCAAGGAATAGCCGCTTGGATCAATTCGCCCGTACTCGACCTTTCAGAGCTCAGGGGAAAGGTCGTCCTCGTAGACTTTTGGACCTATTCCTGCATAAACTGCCTCCGGACGCTACCCTACCTAAACGCCTGGTACGGCAGGTATGGGAACAACGGACTCGTCATAGTCGGAGTGCACACGCCTGAATTTCAGTTCGAGAAGAATTACAGCAACGTGTTGGGAGCGGTCAGAACGCTAGAAATAAAGTACCCTGTAGCGCTGGACAGCGGCTATGCCACCTGGAACGCCTACGGCAACCAGTACTGGCCTGCAGATTATCTCATAGACAAGAACGGTGACATAAGGGACATGCACATTGGCGAGGGTGGGTACAATGCGACAGAGATGTTGATTCAAGCGCTATTGCAGAATGCGGGTTATACGATCAGCACCGGCATAACCGCAAACTCGGTGAACGGGACGAGTGTGAACTTTTCGCAGGTAGGAACCCCGGAGATTTACGTTGGTTACAGCACTGCACGGCTACCGATTGGGAATCCCCAGGGATTTTCGCCGGGTCAGGTTGTAAGCTACATCTTGAGCGGACCGATGCAGAACAATACGGTGTACTTCTCAGGAAAATGGTACAACGCTCCAGACAGCATGATCTCGTCGGGTAGCGATTCAAAGCTATTCCTGATTTACAAGGCCAAGAACGTGAACATCGTGGGGCAGGGGAATTCCAGCCAGATCATCGTAAAGTTGGATGGGAACAACCTCCCACAGACCTATCTCGGGAGTGACTTGGTGTTGCATGACCGCGTTACCTCTGCAAGCATAAGTTCGGCGAGACTCTACAACATCGTACGCGCTCCTTCTTATGGATGGCATGTCTTGGAGATAATAGCCAGCCCAGGGTTTAGATTGTACACTTTTACGTTCGGCTAGCGGGCATCCTCCCGCCGGATGGAGCGGAACCAGTCGAGCATGTTGTGGCGTTGCAGTCCAGGAAGATTCCAAGCCCGAAGAAATGATCACAAACGTGCGGACCGGTATGGCGTTCAGCCGTAGGCAGGATATCTGGTCTTAAGAAGCCTGTGCATCTCCGACGCAAGTTGGTCATCAATTTCCTTCTGTTTCTCGGATAAAACATCTTTTCTTGAGCTAGTTAGGAGGAAGGGCCCTTCCGCGTAGTGTCCTCCCCCTTCTGGGACAACAGTTTCTGACCTGAGCAGTGACAAGAAGCTGGCCAACCTCTGGTCACTCGGTGGATAGCCCTCGCCTCCGAGCGTCCGGAGAACCAGTTCACGTGAAACCTTCCTGTAACCATATGGAAACGGGTTTTCTGACTTCAATCTTGGATTCGCCTCAACCGGAGAGCCGATAACGATTGGGACGGGCTTGAATAACGAGTCTATCTTGAGCATCCAAGCTCTGTCTGGGCCTGAAACGATGGCGTCGTAGAACCCGTGCTCCGGTGATGGTGATATAACGAAACTCCACTCCTTGTGGTTCTTGAAGTAGCTCTCGAGTATGTCTTTCCTCAGGCCCTCCCCACTCAGTAGCTTCATGTTTCTCCCGACTGATTGGAACGTAATAAGGTCTCGCACCGTATTACGGTAGTGTGAACTTGACGAGGTTCTGAGCGGATTGTCTGGCCCTCACTCACCATTCTGTCATCTCTCCACAACTCTCAAGACTATCACGCTCTTGTCGTCGTCATACCCAGTAACACGGGCTCTCGCCTCTTGGATGATGGAATCTACCATTTCGCTGACCTCCGGCATGCTCAGGAGTTGATGGACGAATGAAACACGAAGGACGTGCTCCACCCCGTCGGATGCTACTATTACCATGTCCTGATCTTTCAGCTGAAGGCTTGTAGAGTGAACGTGAATGGTCTCGGGGTAGCCTATCACTTGGGTGATGTAGCCATGGGGGCTCTTGTCCTCCTGAATCAGGCCACGCATGTTCTTTGCCCTTACAAGGTAGGCCGGGCTGTCGCCTACGTTTCCAACTTGGAGGCGGCCTTCGTCGACGGCGACCGCGGTAAGAGTCGTCTCCCCTATCGTGCTGTCCTCTTCCCTTCTCCTTACTGCGATCTGGTGCACTTTGCTTATTGCAGCGACAAGGTCCCCCGAGAAGTACTCGCGCAGGAGGCTCAGCGCCAGTTCTGCGGCGACGGCCCCGCTGCCCTGCGAGGAGAGCGTCACTCCGTCAGCGACAGCGAAGAGTCCGACCTTGTCGTCGGCCAGTATCCTGTCCTCGTACAGGTGCGCGCTCCCTGGGATCGAGCGTGCGGCGACTTCAAGCAAGCCGAGATGGCTCAACGAACACCAGTGTAAGATGTTTGTGGATTCTAACACAAAGTGCGGCGGGTTCGCGAGTTCGTAGAACCCCTTCGGTCGAGGTGTGAAGCTCGATGCGACCGACGGCCGGAACCTAAATAAGGACTTCTCGGTCTTCTCGATTTCACTTGCAAGTACCGTCCCATATGTACATAGACGGAAGGTGGGTCGATTCCGGAGACTCTGCGACACTGGAGGTACTCAACCCCGCCAATCAAGAGGTCTTGGCCTTGATTCCGAAGGCTTCCAGGGAGGATGCACGGAGGGCAATAGACGCGGCCTTCGAGGCCACGGAGAGGGCTTCGAAACTCGCCGCTCATGAGAGGTCGAGGATCCTGCTGAAGGTGGCCTCGCTCCTCGAACAAAATTCGCGGGAGATGGCCGTGCTGATAGCGAGAAACGTGGGGAAGCCGCTGGTAGACGCAGAGATGGAGACTGCTCGAGCTGTGCTCACTCTCACTTTCGCAGGAGAAGAAGCGAAGAGAATCTACGGCCAAACGATACCGCTCGACGCACACCCTATCCCGGCCGGGAACGAGAACAGGCTGGGGTTCACAATCCGCGAACCGGTCGGGGTCGTCGGGGCGATTTCTCCGTTCAACTTCCCGCTCAACCTTCTGATGCACAAGGTCGCCCCCGCTATAGCAGCTGGGAATACCGTGGTCGCGAAGCCGCCCAGCGACGGGCCACTCCCCGGCCTTATGGTCGCGAAGCTCTTCGAGGAAGCGGGATTGCCAAATGGGTTTCTCAACGTAGTGGTAGGACCTGGCGAGGTCGTGGGGGACGAGATAGTGACCAGCGACAAGGTGAACGCGATCAGCTTCACAGGCGACAGCGAGACGGGCAGGCAAATTTCGGAGAAGGCAGCGAGGACAAACAAGAAGGTGATACTCGAGCTGGGAGGACACAACCCGATGATCGTCTTAGACGACGCGGATGTCGGGGCCGCGGTCAGCTCGGCGGTCGCGAGCACCTTCGGATATTCTGGTCAGGTCTGCACCGCGACGAGGAGGATAATCCTCTCGGAAGGGGTTAGGGGCAAGTTCCTCACCCACTTCGAGGAATCGGTAAACAAGCTCAGGGTCGGGAACCCCCTTGAACGGACGACCAACGTAGGCCCGATAATCAACCGCAGGGGGCTTGAGAAAATCGAGCGTCTGGTCGAAGATGCTACGGCCAGGGGCGCGGTCGCAAAGACGGGCGGCGCTCGTCTGGTCTCTGGCGAATACTCGAGGGGAAACTTCTACGCACCCACGGTCCTGGACAAAGTGGATAAAGGGATGGAGATCGCCTCAAAGGAGATATTCGGTCCTGTCGCGGCCATCATGAAGGTCACGCGCGAGGAGGACTTCGCTGATGCAGCCAACAGCACGGTCTACGGGCTGCAGGCTTCGATCTTCACTTCGAATTTGGCACGTGGCATCAAGCTCGCAAGGAAGGTGAAGGCAGGCGCCGTGCTCATCAACGACAGGACGAACCTTCGGTGGGACAACGCTCCGTTCGGCGGAGTCAAGATGAGTGGGATGGGGAGGGAGGGCGTCAGCTTCGCGGTCACAGAGCTGACGGACCTGAAGTTCATAGTCGCGAACTTGGGCGAGTCCTGAAGGCGGCTCCGCAGGTCCGTAGCCAGGCTCTCATAGGAATTGCGTGCGAGGCCACCGCGCCTATGACGAGCCCGAAGACAAGGTGCGCCACGAGGCTACCTCCCAACTTCGTGCTCATCCCAGCAAGGCATCAATACGGCCATCATCGGCATGAAAAAACGGTCCAGCGTAGGCTGATGGTTCAAAACATATATCGGCTTTCCAGATGACAAGCGCAAACATGATGACGACCGCAGAGTCCGTTATCGAGGCGGTACCCGCGAAGGATGGCAGGCCGAGCGTGACGTATCGTTTCTCCGGAGACGAGTATCTCCTCATCGAATTCGGCGATATGACGACAGACTTCTTCTACAACCTTCGTGCGATGGGGCTGGGAGAGCGGGCGAAGAAAATCCCTGGCGTGATAGAGACGGTCCCGGCGATGCGGTCGCTTCTGGTCCACTTCGACTCGCTCCAGATCGGAATGAAGGAACTCCTCGTGAAGCTGAAGGAGATCGAGGAGAGCATCAAGAGCGTCAGCGACCTGGTGATCCCTTCCCGGCTGCTGAGGCTGCCCGTCGCGTACAGAGACAAGCACACTACTGAGTTCATCGGGAAGTACGCGAAGCTGATACGGCCCGACGCGCCCAACATAATCGACGGTCACAACATCGGATACGTGGCGAAGTACAACGGGGTCAGCATAGAAGAGATGATCAGGCTGATCGGGTCAAACCAGTACTGGGTAGCGATGCTCGGCTTCTGGCCTGGCCTTGCGTTCATGACGCCGTTGGACATGAGGGCGTATCTCACCGCGCCCAAGTACAACCCGAGCAGGCCATGGACCCCTGAAGGAGCCTTCGGGATCGGAGGCCCGATCGTGGCGATATACCCCATCGAATCGCCGGGCGGGTACCAACTGCTCGGAAGGTCGATCCCCATCTATGACCTGAAACAAAGGAACCCAGTCTTCAGGAAGAACCCGGTCCTCTTCCAGCCTGCCGACCGAATCGAATGGGAGGAGGTGACGGACGACGAGCTCGAGGAGCTCAGGAAGCAGGTCTTCGACGGCACGTACAGATACAGGGTCTACCCGTACGAATCATTCAACGTCAAGAAGTACCTCGAGTTCTTGGAGGACACCAAGGAAGAGGCACGGGCTTTCGCAGCTCGCGCCGAGGAAGCCAGAAAGGGGATAGCCTTCCCGTAGCGGCGGAAGCGTTTCTCTTGCACGTTCGCTGGTAGTTGTGCTTAATTATCTCGTTTGCTTAATGAATTGATGATGGCAACGAGTCTCGAGAAGGAACTAAGATTAATCCGTGAACGACTCGATTCGATTGAAGATGCCTTAGCAGAAGAGATGTCGGAGGATGACAAGAAGGCCCATGCCGAGGCACTCAAGGAGCACAAAGAAGGGAAGACCCTTCCTTTCGTCAGGAAAAGCAAGCGTTGAAGGTTTATCTGTCGACGAAAGCAAAGAAGAGCCTCGATAGCGCGTCGGCAGAATTGAAGGCCCGACTCGAGTCGAAGATTTCCGAATTGATCAACACTCCTTATCCGCCCGGATGCAAGAAACTCAAAGGAGTTCCGAATTCTTACAGGCTCAGAGTCGGTGACCACCGTGTCTTGTATTCAATACTCCCGCAAAACGAGATACTCGTATTCAAGATTGCGCCTAGAAGCTCAGCTTATGATTAATTGCGTTTGACATGCGGGTTCAAGTGGGGTTGCCAAGCACCCTCGCTAAGCAAGTGTGCTATTTCGTCAAAACTCGGGCGCAAGAACCGCTGCCGTCCTAGGGTTCATGCGCCTCGGCTGAGATATCATCCTTACGTCGGGGACTCTTCTCAAGCTACTTAGCGGAGGGGCGCTGCCTAAATAGTTACTACACGCAACACCATCAATGAAAGTGGAGGAGACCCGGGTCACGAGCAAGCATCAGACCACGATCCCA
>DATGVR010000006.1:0-3192 GCA_035300255.1 Nitrososphaerales archaeon | reverse complement strand
GAGGCGATGGACTACATGAAGGGTGACATGGAGAAGCTGTACGGCGGCACCGTGGGCGACAGGGGCCTCGTCTACCTCGAGGAGCTAGAGAAGGCGAAGAGGGAGAGGGGAGAGTGTCCCCTAGGCGGGCCCCTGTACTGGGTCCCTCTGGCCTACCTCCACCACGTAGGTACAGAAATCGCCTTCTCCCACATGGGGAGAATCTTCGAGGACTGGTGCGGCTGGGAGAGGAACGTCCTCCAGGTAAGCCTGAGCTTCCTCGCGGACAGGGGTTGGGTCGAGGCGAAGGCGAGGGCGGGCCAGATGTACAAGGGCATGGACCCGGAGACGAAGCAGCCGATGTGGAAGGAGCCTGAGACAGCGGCTGAGAAGTTGCAGGCTAGGCAGGTCTTCTACTCGATCACCCAGGCTGCTGAGGACGAGTTCTTCAGGTTCGACCCGAAGAAGTGGAGGAAGTCGGGGAGGGTCGGCGGTCCCATGCACGTCAGGACGATGGGCCTTCTCTTGGAGGAGTTCTGGGAGAAGGGCTACTGGTGCGCCTTCGACAGGGGCGACAGGACCGGGCTCTTCCCCGACATACTGTACACGAAGCCCCTGATCATCTACGCGAAGGGGAAGGAGGGGAGGACCGTGGCCCGGACGAGCACCGACGAGTGGGACGAGGAGAGCAGGACGCCGGTGGAGGTCGAGATAACCCCGTCCAAGAACCCAGAGCAGGTCAGGAACAACTACGTGAAGGATTTCGCCATGTGCGAGTGGGCCATGTTTGTCGTCGTCACGCGGACCCAGGTCACCGACATCAGGAAGATCCTGCTCGACAAGGACAGGACGACCTTCGAGGTGGTCTACAAGGACGTGGGGTTGCCGGAGGATGACCTGGAGAAGCTGATTGCACAGGGAGACGCGTCCCTCTCAGAGAGGGGCGAAGCTGATGGTGGGAAGGAGCCAGGGTCGGTGGAGCAGGTGGCAGCAAACAAAGGACCGGGAGCGGCGGGGGCGGAGCACCCGCCTGCCCTTCAGCGGAATGAGATACGGTTGCTGGCCCTCGTCCTGTCCTCGGGGTACAGGAACAAGGCTGCCCTCGCCTCGGACCTCGGAGTCACCGGAAGGCAGGTGACGAGGTATCTGGTCCATCTTGAGGCCCTGGAGTTGCTGGCGAGGAAGGGGAGGGGCTATTGGTTGATGCAGAGGGGCCGAGAGCTGGCAGAGCGCTTGAAGGAATTTCAGGGCGATGGGGCATCGGGCGATTCCGCCCAAGCCACGCTCGCTTGACCAGACATGCGTCACGAGATGTCACCCTTGGGTCCCAAAATGTCTCCCTTTCCGCTACGATGTCACCATTCGGCTCGACTCATGTCACCCTTCAGCTCCTTGATGTCACCCTTTGGCCTTGCCAATGTCACCCTTTCTGGAATCGGTGGGTCATCGAATGTCGTCCTTTGGTTCCCGAAGCGACACCATGCTAATGATATTATTTTGAGATATCAACTAAAACCTTTCTCGGCTCCAATTTCCCGCGCTGGTCGATTTGAGAGGAGGCATCGAGACTCGCGAGATTGCTTATAAGACCTCAACTCGTTTTGGCACCAGAATGCTGGCGATAGACTTCAGCATTTATCACCATGGATGCCCGGCAAGCCAGTCAACCGAGCGGTACGGAGATGTCAAGATGAAGATTCTCGCATCAAATCCATTCGGCACCAACAGGGCCTCGGTTCTCCAGTACGCAACATCCCCCGGCGAGAACGAAATCGAGCGTTTCCTCACCTACTGGAAGAACCACAGTTCCGTCGTCGGGTTCGGCGTGGCCGAAAAGCAGAGGAACAGTGCGGTATTCAGCGTGTCACTGAAGTCACGAGGCGGCTGGGTGACGAAAGCAATCCTGGAGAACGATGGCGTCTTCTCGACGCCCATCCCAGTGTTGGGGGGACTTGAAGATTGGAGTGTCATGCTGAGGAAGGAGGACAAGAGTTCGCTTTTCTCACAGCTCGAATCGGTGGGAGTCGTCAAGGTGAATCAGATACGAGAAGTGGAACTCGCCAAGGCCTTTTCCGATGAGACAGGATTGCTCTCAGACTTATCGGCTAGGCAACTTTCAGTCTTGAAGATAGCCTTCCAGAGCGGATACTTTGAGTTCCCGAAGCGCGCAGGCAGCAGAGAGCTCGCCAAACGCATGGGAATCTCGCAATCAACCCTGCTCGAACACCTTCGGAAGGCTCAGTCGAAACTAATACGAAGAGCGTTCAGTCACTTCTAGCAAAGCTGTTAGGTCCCCAAGCCCGAGCAGGAACGGCCCTAAGAATAAGCACGGGGCCACTCCATTTCCTCATGTGACGCAACTCAAGCGTCAACTTGGGCTCTGGCAGGCTGTTGCCGTCGGCGTCGGCGGTACGATAGGAGGCGGCATCTTCGTCTTGGTCGGGGCTGCCGCGGGTGTTGCGGGGCCTTCAGTCCTTCTATCCTTCGTTCTGGCCTTCGCCGCATCTCTGCTGATTGCGCTACCATACGCTGAATTGTCGTCGAGGTTCCCTCTCGCGGGTGGTGGGTATGCCTTCGCGAGGGCAGTCTTCGACCGCGGCTGGGCCTTTCTGCTCGGTTGGGCATACTGGGGGGCCTACGTCTTCATCAGTGGCTACGTCACGCTGGGATTCGGCGGCTACCTCCAGCTGCTGACAGGCATACCAGGGCTTGTCGGTGCTGAGATTCTGATCGCACTGCTTACCACTATGAACCTGATAGGACTTCAGGTTTCGGGGAAGGCCCAGGCAATTCTCGTAGCGGGCTCGATCGTGGTTCTGGCTGGTTTTGCGGCGAGTGGCCTGTCACATGTCGAGGCTCAAAACTTCTCGCCGTTCTTCCCCTCTGCGTCGGGCGGAGTCTTCGCGGCAGCCCTCCTCGCATTCCTGGCATTCGGAGGGTTCGACATGGTCGCTTCTGCAGGCGAGGAGGTGACCAGACCCGAGCGCAACCTTCCTCTCGCCATACTCCTCACCTTAGCACTTGTTCTCGGGCTCTACCTAGTTGTCGCCTATGTCGCAGTAGGGACCGTTCCTTGGGCGCGGCTCGGTGCGGCGTCAGCTCCACTTTCAGAGGCGGCGGCCGCAATTCTCGGCGCCGAGTTGGGACCGAGACTGATTGGAATAGCCGCAGTACTCACGACTGCCGCGACAGCCAACGCGGTACTCATCGTGA
>DATGVR010000005.1:0-4630 GCA_035300255.1 Nitrososphaerales archaeon | reverse complement strand
GCTCAAGCAGCTCGTTTTCCCAAGCACCTCCAGCGAGCACGATTGTTTCCGCTTGGATCATCCCATCGACCGAACCACGGGCGGAGACTCCCTCGACTTTGAAGTCCTGCCAGACAAGGGGCTCTCCTTCCATGCCCAGTCGCTTCGAAGGCCCGACGACTAGGGACTTTGCTTCGGTGTTGAAGGCGAATTCACCTCCAGCCTTGGTGAACTCGCCGGCGTAGAACCTCACAAGTTTGTCCGGGTCCAGCCTGCCGCACTTGGGTCCAAAGACGCCGCCATCTACAGAAGGGAGTTCCATCAACGCAGCTTCGCCGCCCGAACCAAACTCGGTTACCATGCTAGGGAGGAGTCGTCTGAGGTCCTCCTTCCCATGTCTGGTGATTTCGATTCCGTTCTTCTCCATCCCTTTCAGGAAAGGCTCGCTCTTGGAGAGCTGATTCTCGTCCATCAGCCATTCATACCCAATCTTCTGGAGACCTATGTCGAACTTCAGTTCTTCTTGCACGTGTGTGTAGAAGTCTATGGAGCTGCTCGATAGGATCTGGTTGTCAGAGGAAGAAAAGGTGTTCCTGAACATCGCGTTGCTTCTCCCAGTGTTGCCCTGTCCGGCCGCGCCGTATCTGTCAACCACCAGGATCCGTTTGCCGGGGTTGTTCTTCTTCAGATGGTAAGCGGACGCGACTCCCATTATTCCAGCTCCGACAACGACCACGTCGTAATCGGCTGGCAAGACTCTCGATTTGTCCAGACTGAATTCTTAATCTTTCTTGCGACGGCGCGCTGTCCTGCCCAGAGCGTGCAACTCAACATGGAATTTCCTTACTCTTTCTTTACCTTCCTGCACGCTGGCTAACGCCGCCGCATTTTGCCTGATCCTCCTGCCTTTGGCGTATTTCTCTGCAGCCTCCTGACTGTCCCATAGAGAGACAACGACAAATTCGTCCTTCTTTCCGACTGGACGAAGGAGATAGACCCTTCTGATGCCTTCGAGCTTCACACCAGTGGGCGCCACTTTCTCCTTGAACGTCTTGACGAACTCATTTCCTTTGCCTGGCTTAGCTCTCATCGAGATAATCCTGGCGAACCTTGTCCTGTCCATGGATATCATCGCCTCTGTTCGGGGCAGGATTCTTATTAATACCATAAGGTGAAGTGCGTACTTAGAACTTGCCCGTCAGGGTTGCCATAGATGTCGGTGGCACCTTTACCGACCTTTGCGCCCTCAATGAGACCACCGGTGAGTACGCATTCGTGAAGGACTCCACCACCCCCGAGAACTATGCAGGCGGGGTCATCAACGTCGTACGAAAGAGCGGAATTCCGGGGAGTGAAATGAACAGGTTCATCGGAACGGGCTCTACCATGGTGATAAACGCCCTGACGGAAAGAAAGGGCGCAAAGACAATCCTGGTCACAACCAAAGGATTCCGCGATGTACTCGAGATAGGAAGGTCGAACAGGACTGACATTTACAACTTCAGATACGAAAAACCGAAACCCTTCGTTCCCAGGCGCTTCAGATACGAGGTCGACGAGCGCATGAGCTACAATGGAGAGGAGGTGCGACCCTTGAACGAGGAAGACGTGTTGAAGGTCGCTGAAGCCTGCAACCGAAACAAGGCCGAAGCAGTCGCGATCGCATTCTACAACGCCTACGCGAACCCGAAGCACGAACTTGAGTGCTATGAGATTCTCAAGAGCAAGGTCAAAACGCCGTACATCACAATGTCTCACGAACTTTCGAGAGAGTGGCGGGAGTACGAAAGGGTGAACACCACAGTTCTGAACGCGTTCGTCCAGCCCAAGGTCCATCAGTACCTCACGACACTAGAAAGTGAACTCAAGAGGCTGGGGGCAAAGATAGGAGCCCACGTGATGCAGAGCAACGGAGGGGTAGCTACCTTCGAGCAGGGAAGGAAGACCCCGATCTACCAGGTCGAGTCCGGACCCATTGGCGGGGTCATAGGGGCGCAGGCCATCGGCAAGGCGATTGGAGCCGACGTAATCACCCTTGACGTAGGCGGGACAACCGCCAAGACGTCACTAATCGACTCAGGCAGGATGAAGATAAACACCGAATACTTCATCGGCAGGAACCAATTCTTCTCAGGTTACCCCGTAAAGGCCCCCGTCGTGGACATCGTTGAAATTGGTGCGGGCGGGGGGAGCATCGCATGGGTCGACGAGCTTGGCTCGTTGAAGGTGGGGCCGCAGAGCGCAGGCGCAGACCCTGGTCCCGCATGTCAGAACAAGGGAGGCACGGACCCGACGCTAACGGATGCCTTCGTCCTCACAGGGGTAATCGACCCGAACTACTTCCTCGGAGGCGAAATCAAACTTAGGCCGGAGCTTGCTGAGAAGGCCTACCGCGGGGTTGGCGGAAAGATCCACATGAAGGCCATCGACGCAGCGATTGGCGCCATTGAAATCGCGACGGCCAACATGGTCAACGCAATCAAGTTGGTGTCGGTACGCAGGGGCTACGACCCAAGAGACTTCGCGATGGTGGCATTCGGCGGAGGAGGCCCCATGTTCGCGGTTTCACTCGCTCAAGAACTCGGCATCAAAAAAGTCGTTGTCCCGAAGGTTCCCGGCGTCTTTTCAGCCTGGGGGATGCTCATGACAGACCTCCGGCACGACTACATTCGCACGAAGGTTGTGGGCCTGGAGTCGAGCAATCTCGGTGAGCTCCAAAGTATACTCGACGAGATGAAGAAGAAAGGCGCGAAGCAGCTGGAGTCCGAAGGAATCAAGGCAAGTGAGATGAGGTTTGAGGGATTCTTCGACGTACGCTACCTGGGGCAGGAGCACACAATCCCCACTCCAGTCCCAATGGATGTGAAATCGGCCGATTCACTCGCCGTAATTCGCCGGCGTTTCCACGACCTCCATTTCAAGGCCTATACATTCAACCTAAATGACCCGACCGAGGTCGTGAACATCCGCGTGGTGGCCTTCGGGAAGGTGAAGAAGCACCCGCTCAAGCCCAGTAAGGCTCCGAAGAGGGCGAAGGCGAAACAATCCAGGACGAGGTCAGTGTACCTCGACGAATCCGGGTTCAAACGTATCCCTGTCTACTCTAGGAATTCGATTCCTGTAGGGGCGAAGATACGCGGGCCGGCCATTATCGAAGAGCCGACGTCTACGACGATAATCAAAAAGGGAAACCTCATGACCGTCGACAGGTACGGGAACCTGATGGTAGAGGTCTAGCAAATTGGCCAAACTATCCGACTTCACTTTGGACATCATCGAAAGCAGTCTGATTGCGTCAGCCGAAGAGACTTTCTCTGCCTTCGGGAGGGCCAGCAAGAGCCCGGTCATCTACGAGGTCCTCGACTATGCGGCCGGCCTCACTGATGCCGACGGTTTACTCATAGCGCAGGCGAACGGCGTCCCCGGCTTCCTTGGAACTCTTGACATGGCAGTGCAAGACTGCATCAAGAAATTTGGCAAGGACGGATTCTCACCCGGAGACATATGCATCGTCAACGTGCCCTACACAAGCGGCACGCATCTCAACGACGTGAACCTCATCATGCCCGTTTTCGTCCAGGGCCGAATCGTCGCCTATTCCGCGATCAAGGGTCACTGGAGCGAAGTGGGCGGCATGCACTTCGGAAGCTGGACTTCGGATTCCACGGAAATTTACCAAGAGGGACTCATCTTCCCCCCCATCAAACTGTTCGAAAAGGGCAAAGTCAACCAGGCCATGGTCGACATGATCAGGGCGAACGTCAGGACACCCGACATGACCCTCGGGGACATGGAAGCGCACGCGGCGTCGCTAAGGGTCGGGGCGAAGAGGATCGAGGACTTGTGCAAGAAGTACGGCGTCAACACAGTCCTCGAAGCGATGGACAGGATCCAAAAGAAAGGGGAGAAGCTCACCAAGCTAAGGCTGAAGGAGCTCCCACACGGCACGTTCGAGGTCGAAGACACCGTTGACGACGACGGGATCACCGATACCCCTGTCCCCGTCAGGGCGAAGATCACCATTTCCGACGACGAATTCATAGTCGACCTCAGAGGGTCGGGGAAGCAGGCCAGGGGTTCGATCAACTGCCCCTGGTGCGCCACAGTCTCTGCCGCAAGGGCGATCTTCAAGGCAGTCACCGACACCCACGGCCCAGTAAGCGACGGGAATTTCAGGGCGCTCAAGGTGATTGCCGACCCAGGCACTATTTTCAACCCGATTCCACCTGCTCCGACCTCCACGTACTGGGAATCAATGGCCTTCATCACCGACCTTGTGTGGCACGCCCTGGCGCCGATGATCCCTGACAAGTTGTCGGCCGGGCACTTCCTCAGCGTCTGTGCAACAATAGTCGGGGGGATGGACGATAGGACAAAGCAGCCCTTCGCCATTGTCGAGCCACAGCCCGGAGGATGGGGAGGTGCCCTCGGGAAGGACGGCGAGAGCGGGCTGGTCTGCTCTGGGGATGGAGAGACATACATAATGTCCAACGAAGTCATAGAAGTCCGATACCCAATAGTCGTGGAGCAGTACGCGCTGAACATCCATGATGGTTCGGGGAAGGGCAAGTTCCGCGGCGGCTTCGGAATCCTGAAAGACTACAGGATAAACAACTCCAACGCGAGCTTCACATCGTCCATGGGGCGCTCG
>DATGVR010000004.1:0-14764 GCA_035300255.1 Nitrososphaerales archaeon | reverse complement strand
TTCAGTTCTCTTGATTGTCCTCCCAAGCGCGAGCCACGACCTGATGTACCACAGGGAGGTCCATTTCATTTCCCCATTCACCACCGTGGGGACCCGGTCGTCGACGATGTCCTCAACTGACTTTCCTCGCTCCCGAATGAATTCCGCGGCCTTTCCGCCTGAGTAAAGCTTGACATCCACACCCTCCTTCGCCAGCTGCTCCGACAGGACGAGTCCTCGAGTCGCATGTCCGAGCCCGATGGGGCTGATCCCGTAGAGGACCTTGCGCATATGAAGCGCGCCCTCCAGTGCGTATTTAATGCCACGAGGGCAGACACGCCAAGGGCCCGTTGTACATGTTCATTCTGAAAAAAGAGGAGACGCTCTGACGCTAACACTTGTTGTCGCAGTCACAGAGTTCTTCGTGGTTGTGGGCGTCGCTTTAGCAGCAGTCCTTCTGAGTACCATCGATGCCAGGGGCTTTCTTGCCAGCGTCGCCGTGGGATTCGCAATAATCTACGGTGGGGGCCTCCAGTGGTTCGTCATCGTCGCGGTCTTCTTCATACTCGGCGTTGCGTTCACTCTGTACAAATACGGATACAAGAAGAAAATTGGAGGCGCCCAAGACAAGGGCGGAGCGAGAAACTGGCCCAACATACTCGCCAACGGCGGTTTCGCGTCGATCGTTGCCGTCTGGAACTTCGTCGGACCGAGCCCTGCCCTTGCCGCAATGTTCCTTGGCGCGATCTCGGCCTCCGCCGCAGACACCGCGGCGACGGAACTGGGCCTCCTGAGCCACAGTCGCCCCAGGCTGATCACCCACCCGTCGAAGGGCGTCCCACCAGGGACATCAGGGGGAGTCTCCCCGTTGGGATTCGTCGGTGCGGCGTTTGCTTCGCTGATTATCGGAGCCATGGCAATTCTACTCGGGATACTTGCCAACCCGTTGTTGCTCATCCCGGTCTGCCTCGTCGGGGGTTTCCTTGGCGCCGTCTCTGACAGCCTGATCGGGGCCGCGGTGCAGAGGAGGGGGGTTTGCATCATCTGCCTGAAGCCGACGGAGGCCCTGAGGCACTGCGGGGAGCCGACGAAGCTCACTGGTGGGTTCCCGCTAATTGAGAACAATGTCGTCAACGTCCTATCGACCCTAGTCGGAGGCGCTGCCTCGGCCGGATTGCTGCTCGCGATTTCTTCTATGCCCTAGGGAACTTCGTGAGGCCCTTGACCTTCTCGGCGATGGAGGGGATGGCCACTCGTTCTTGCTCCCTGGTGTCCCTGTCCCTCAGGGTCACTGTCCTGTCCTTCAGCGTGTCGTAATCAAGCGTAATGCAGAACGGGACGCCGGCCTCGTCCGCCCTGGCATATCTCCTTCCGATGGACCCAGACTCGTCGTAGAAGACGTCGAACTCGTTCTGGAGTTCCCTGAACACTTCCAGGGCTGCTTCCTGCAGCCCGTCCTTGTTGACGAGCGGGAAGATGGAAGCCTTGATCGGGGCGAGATATGGCCTGAGTGCCATCGTCCTCCTATCCCCCTCTCCTTTGATGGAAGACTCGATCAGAGCATAGAGACTTCTGTCCACACCCATGGACAGCTCGAAAACGTGGGGGAGCACCTTCTCGACGCCGTCGGGTACGGTGAAATCCGTTCCGCTGACTTTGGCGTGCCTCCCGAGGTCGTAGTCACCCCTGTAGTTGCAAGCTACAAGTTCGACCCAACCGATGGAGAGGCTTACCTCGAGGTCGAAAGCGGCCTTTGAGTAGAAGGCCCTGTCCTGCTCCGAAAGAATCCTAAACCTCAGGAGGTCCCTGGGGAGCCCTGCGGCTTCAAAGAAGCGGACCAGTAGCGCGAGATAGTGCCCAATCAGGTTGTTGGGAACGATCCCCTTGGCGATTGCGTCCGAGACGCTCAGCTTCGAGTCACTACCGTCGGGCAACGCAAACGTCAGAGCTTCGGCCTGGGCCCACGCGAATCGAGGGTGGTCTGGGTTCTTCGGGTTGAAGAATACCTCGACCTCCGCTTGGTTAAGCTCCCTCATCCTGATCAGACTCTGCCTTGGAGCGATCTCGTTCCTGAAGCTCTTCCCGACTTGGGCAATCCCTACGGGAAGCTTTACCCTCTGGGTCTTGAACAGTAGAGGAAAATCGACAAAGATGCTCTGGCAAGTCTCCGGCCTGAGGTACGCCTCCTCCATCGAAGGGCCGATGCCAACCTTGAACATCATGTTGAACCTGCCCGTCCCTGAGAGCTTCGAACCACATTTGAGGCATCGCACGCCGGACTTTTCCATCAGCGAGTCGTAGTCTCCGTCGCTCAGCTTCTCCGGAACCGCCTTACCCGTCTTTTCTTCGACGAGCTTGTCGGGCCTGAAAACGGAGCCGCATTTTGAACAGCGGACGAATGGGTCTGTGAAACTTGCCAGGTGGCCTGAGGCCTCGAACACGGCCTTGGGAAGTATCTGTGACCCATCGATCTCCAGCATTCCATCCTTTTTCACTATCGTTCTTCTCCATAGTTCGACGAAGTTGTTTCTTAGCGCAACACCCAGCGGGCCGTAGTCGATGAAGCCTGCCGGGGCGTTCGGATAGCTCTCAGCCGATTTGAAGAAGAATCCTCTTTGCTGTGCGAGCCTGACTACGTCATCGAATTGCATCGTCGACTTGCGCCTCAGGTGAAGGTGATAAAGGCTGTGTGGAATCTTCCACCACTTTTGGTTCTGGCTCGTCCGCAACATTCAGGGTCTCCTGGTGGCCGAAGGCCCTCCTGGTGTACCTCGCAAGGAGCGGACCCTGGAGCAAGATGCTTAGCACTACGACCCCGAACACCAGGGTCGCGACGGGTCCACGCGAATCCGCCGGGATCGCCGAGACGAGGGCTATTGCGAGAGCGCCCCGCATCCCCCCCAGGGTGGCGGTGTTCATCCAAGTTGCAGGTATTAGCGATCCCCCTACTTTGTTCAGGCTAAGAATCGGATACACCGACGAGATCCTGGCCATTACGACAATTCCGAATGCGACGAGGACAGCCCCAAGACCCGTAGCCAGTAGATAGATGTTGGTGCTGACTCCGATGTAAAAGAAGGCGACCGCGTTCGCAATGAACGCCAGTACCCTCCAAAACTCTCTGGTGGCCTCAGCTACCTTCTTGCTCTCGAGTCGAAGCAGAATGGTGTTCCCGTAGAACAACCCTGTCACGGCTACAGCAATGAGGCCTGACGCCCCCAATAGCACTGCGATCTCGTAGGCCCCGTAGACAGCGACAAGCGTGAGCACGATCTGCGTCACTGAGTCCTCGATCAACCTCTGCAATTGGCGGCCGATCCAAGCCATCCCCAGGCCAACGAGGACTCCTACGCCAAGCACATACCCGAAGCTTACGACGGCACCAACGGGCTGGAGCGCAGCTGCGGAAGAGGATGCCAGGACGATGGTGAAGATCGCAATCCCGCTCGCGTCGTTGAACACAGACTCCATCTCGACGAGGGTGGCTAGTCTTGCGGGGACATTCACCCTGGCGAAGACCTCAATGGTCGTAGCAACGTCAGTTGGGGAGATGAGGGCCGCAAATAGAAATGCGACCAAAGGCGCGACCCCCACCACCTTCCAGAGTACCACCCCCCCAACGAAGGTCGCGATGAGGACTCCGGCCGTGGCCATGAGCAGGGCGGGTCTGTAGACCGCCCGAAAATCCTCGACCCTGACGCTCATGATGCTTTCAAACAGAAGCGGCGGGAGGATTAGACCGACGAACAGGTCGCTGCTGATCAACCCGTTGAATGCGTCGACAACGCCCGAGAGTGCGAAAGGAGGAGAGGCGGCCAAAGCCAAGCCCACCAGAACCAAGATTATGGGGTAGGGGACTTTCACCTTCTTTGAAACCACGGATGCCAGGAGGGTGAGACCAAGAAAGACGGTCAGGACCTCTTGGATTGCGACCAATCTGCTCCCAGCATTAGTTGGGATGAGTCTTATTTATCGAGTTGAGCATCAACCGGCGTTAGGCTCGAATTCCAAGGAAGCCCAATGACGACCTAATTGGTGGGTTTGTCTTCGAGCTGCCGCAGCCTTCTGACGAGCTCGTTGATGATCCCAATGGCCACGGAAGGGTTGCTCCTCAACATTGGGATGAATGACCAGTTGGTGATTCCAAAGCACCTTGTGGGTTCGACCGCCACGATGTCAGCTGAACGAGGCTTGTCATCGAAGACTGTCATTTCTCCAAAGAAACCCCCGGGGCCCGTTTCCGCAATCACCTTCTCCCCTTTCCGGACCTCGACCTTGCCTTCAAGAACGAGCAAGAAACTTAGACCCGGTTCTCCTTGTTTTAGAATCGCCTTCCCTGGGGCGAAGCTCACCTCGCTCCCCACGGCGACGATATCCATGAGTTCCTTCTCGTCCAAGCCTGAGAAGAGTGGAACCTTTGCCAGCAATCCCACGAGCCTCGCCTTCTCAGGAGTGGGCCCTGTCAATCTACAAAGGTAGTCAATGTGGACATAATAAATTCACGCACGATCGAAGAAATCAAGCGTTTCATCCCAATCGTTCGTTCCATTAGCCCGCATACCAGAGTGCAAAGTTGAAGAATCACATTTCGAAAGCGCCGGAAAGGAGGTTCAGCAAATCCAGTTCAAGCTTAGTAGATACATCTCATACAACTGGGATCCCAAGATTTTCCTTCTGTCCCTCAGCTTCTCTATCGGGGCTTTCGTCGTGTACGGGAGTTACTTCGATATTCTGGTCCCTTTCATACCCGGAGGCAGCGTAAAAGCCATCTACGGAGGTTTTTTCGCGATACCCATCATTCTTCTTGTCTCAGCCCAGACCCTGTTCACGACCTGGCTAGCTCACATTTCCGTGAATACGGGGGCCCCTGGTAAAGGAGACGCGCTTAGGGCTTACTTTGTCGCCTCCGTTGAGGTCTTCCTATTCACAATTTACTATGTCATCTTCCCATTTCACGGGCCTTACACGTTCATCGTATATTTCACGCCGGCCAACACCTTCGGGCCTTCAGCACTTCCAATCGTCATCGGTTGGACGGTTTTCACAATTCTCGCGACACTTGTTCTACTGAGACGTGTATTCCGGCTGGAGACAACGCAAAAGTTCGGTCCGGTGAGGATGCTGCTCCTGGCTGCGACAATGCTCGCGATGATGATGGTAACCGCTTCGTAGCTAGCATGGAGAAACCTTGGATAGCGACTAAGCAATATTTCCAAATTGATTGTCTGTTGCCTACCGCGTCTCCCGCCCAAAGTACCAGGGAACCGTCGACCAATTCCGACTTAAGCAGGATTCATGCATGAAAGATAAAAAAGGAGGATTGAGTATGACTTGCCAGTACTCTTCGGTCATACTCCGCTGTTGTCAACACCTGATGCTGAATGTGTTGACGGTAACTGTTCCGGCGGCATTGGCGGTGAATTGCGCATGCTCTTGGAATCTGATGGTGCTCCCGTCACTGCCGGTCGCGTGAACTGACAGCGTGAAGCCGAACTCGGCCCCATTGTTGGTGGCATGAGATGTTCCTCCGTTCCATGTTGATAGATGGCCAGTATCGTCAATACCATTGGTGGCAGACGTCAGAGTGAAAGTACCAAATGTCGTCATTGTCGACTCCAACCCGTTGAAGTGGACCACACCGTTGGCGGTCAAGGTAAGCGTGCCGCCAGGGATGACAGAGCCATCTGGACAAGTCGTTGGAGTTACCACCATGCTCGCGGTGACGCCATGGAACGCAAAGGTCGAGGGCGATGCTGATGCGTAGGCTGGAAATGCGAATAGCAGGAGAGAAGCCAGAGCCAGTAAGGGAATTGCCTTTGGATTGTTGAGATTCGTCAAGGTTGTGATTCTTTAACCTGAGAACTGAGAGCATAAGAATTCGGAAATCTTAGAGATGTGACACGAAAATTGGGCTTGATATTGAGACTAGGCACGAAGAGCGGTTTGACTCTCTACGATTAGTCTGTACCGAATACTAGACTCAACTAATCCAGTTTACATCTCTGGCAAGATTGGAATATTGGAAATTAGGCACCGAAACGCCAGACTCTAGAATTTCGATTTGTTACGGTCTTTCCAGCAACGCCCAGAACACTATGTTGTCAGCCAAGGGTAGGGCTCCGCTGTTTTTGACTGCATATCCTCCCCTCGCAAAATCATTCAGAGTGTCGCTCCAATCTTTTGCTTCGTTAACGTATTGTGCTTCGCTTCGCTCCACAGCTCCTTCTTGATCTCTCATCGTTCCCTGACGACTGATGAGTTGTGCGTGCCTGTATGCTCTATACACCATCTTGTATTCCATGTCGAATGTCCAGCGAAGGCTCATTACTTATCTTCTCCTTATCTTATGTTTCGCAAACGGATGTAGGATTCTGAACTCAAGATTCGGTCACCCTAAGTCGAGAGGGATCTAACTTGGTAAATCTAGTCTTGTACAACGAACTTGTACCCATACACAATCTGCCCAGTGTCCCCGTCAACAGTAGCCCGCCTTATGGTCGCGCTGACCTTCGCGCCCGTCTTGATAGACTCGTCCAAGGAGTCGACGATCTGGGTCAGTATCTTGGCTCCGTTGTCGAGCCTGACGACAGCGAGGTAGAACGGGGCCTGGGCCTCGAACCCGGGGAGGGGCTCGTGGAGCTGCGTGTACGTGACTATCTTCCCGGTCTTTGGCATCTCTTTGTCTTTCAACCTGTCCGACCCGCAAGACTTGCATTTGTAGACGGGAGGGAAGAATTCAGCCCCGCAGGAAAGGCACTTGTTCCCAACCAGCCGGTAGTACCTGTCTCGAATCCTCCAGAATTGGATCGACAACTAGGCGGCCCTCCCGAAAATGTGAACGGCGCTGGTGGTGTCCACTCCCCCGATGTTCTGGGTCGCGGCGTATCTTGCCCCGTCGACCTGGTTCTTCCCCGCCTGGTCTGTCAACTGCAGGTAAGCTTCCGCTATTTGGTAGACCCCGGTCGCCCCGACGGGGTGTCCCCTCGCCTTCAGCCCCCCGAAGGTGTTGATCGGAAGCTCCGAGCCCCTTCTGAACTTCCCGTCCTTCGCGTCCTTCGAGCCTCGGCCTCTCTTTGAGAATCCCATCGCCTCAAGAGAGAGCGCCCCGACCACGGAGAAAGCATCGTGGATCTCGACCAGGCTGAGTTTGCCAGGTGTCAGCCCAGCCTGAGCCATCGCCTTCTTGAACGCGTTCTTGGTCGCCTTGAAGTCAAGCATGTCGTCTCGCTGATAGATGCTGAAATCGTTGGTCGAGATTGCGCCCCCGAGGACCTCGGCCATTTTCCCCTTGCTTCCATGCGTTGGATTGTTGGTGAGAAAAACCGCAGCGGCTCCATCACCCACAGGCGCGCAGTCGAAGAGTCTGAGAGGGTCTGCAATCATCGACGACCTCCCGACGACTTCAGGGGTAATCGCTTTTCTGAACTGGGCGTGCTCCGCTGTCACCGCGTTGGCGTGGTCCAAGACGGGTATCGAGCTCAGCTCGTCCCTTGATACATCCATTTGTTCCATGTAGTATCTTGCAAGCAGACCGTTGAGCGCGGCGAATGTTGCGCCTACGAACTGGGTGTATTCAGCGGACTCGGCCATGGCCAGGGCCATGGAGACTTGTTCAGGTTCCAGATCCCTCATCTTCTCTACCCCGATCACCAACGCCGAATCGATTGCCCCAGACCCCACCAAATTGTAGCCGACATTGAAGGCCGTCCCGCCCGAGGAGCAAGCAGCCTCAACCTTGTAGGCCGGAGTCCCGGTCAGTCCAAGCCCGTCCGCGACCAAGGCTCCCAGGTGCTCCTGGCTGGCTGCGACCGCACTGAACATGTTGCCGATGATTATCTGGTCAGGCTTCGCCTTTGGATTGCCCTTCAGCGCCGCTCGCGCCGCGTCCATCGCCAGGTCAAGTATCGATTTCTCCCAATGGTCCCCTATGTTTGTTAGTCCGACTGAGCTCACGTATGCCTTGGTTCTGGGCACCCTACCGCCTACTTGCGGAGCTTGTCTCTGTACTTTGAATAGGTGGAATAATCAATCTTCGTCGTCTTCTCAAGCATCGACCTGACCGTCGGATTCAAGCCTCTGGACTTCTTTATCCCATCGGTGACTTCGAGGCAGAAAGCGTCCGACCCTGCTCCTGAACCGAAACTTGCGAGAAGTATCTTGTCACCGGGCTGAGCCTCGTCTAGGACTGCTGCGAGGCCCAAAGGAGAGCTCCCTGCATAGGTGTTTCCAATGAGCGGGTTGAGAAGTCCAGCCTTGATCTGCTCCATCGTAAAGCCCAACCTGGTGGCTACTTCCACAGGAAAGCGTGGGTTAGGCTGGTGAAATACGGCGTACTTGAAGTCCTCGGGCCTGTGCCCTGTCTCTTTGAAGAGTGTCTTCACAGAATTCTCGATGTGGTAGAAATAGGCCGGCTCCCCCGTGAACCTGGAAAGATGGCGAGGGTACCTTTCCCCTGCCCTGCGCCAGAAATCACCTGTATCAGAGACGAAAGAGGTGCTGCAGTCGATGACGGCGACCGCAGATTTCTCCCTCTTGCCAATCACAAATGCCGCGCCTCCGCTTGCAGCTGTATACTCTAGGTCGTCACCGGGTTTCCCCTGGGCTGTGTCCATGCCGATGGCGAGGCCTGCATCGATCATTCCTGAACCCACCAAACCAGTGATCACCTGCATAGCTTCCGTCCCTGCTTTGCAGGCAAACTCCATGTCGGCCGCGAGGGTGTGGTGCTGGCCCAGAGCCTGAGCCACCATGGTGCTCGTAGGCTTTACCGCGTACGGCTTAGACTCCGTCCCGACAAATACAGCTCCTAAGTGTTCAATTCCTGCCATACGCATTGCTCGTTTCGAGGCCTCGATTGCCATGGTCACGGTATCCTCGTCCAGTGAGGCGACGGACTTCTCGACGTTGGGGCCAGAACCTCCGCCCTTCCAGACTCGTGCGATCTCGGTGGTCGCAAGTCGATAGTGAGGAATGTAGGCCCCGTAACCAAGGATTGCCGCCCGATCCTTGCTTTGCATCAGGTACAACGGTATCTGAAAGGGCCGACCGCGCCGTCTAGATAAATCATTAGGCAAAGGGACACCATGATGATAGGCAAATGACGAAGGAGAAACGTGCTCTCAGATTGCTTTGATTTGCTTTACGACGGCGGGCCTGGCTTTCTTGAACACTCTGTAACCGCAAATGCACTTTACTTCTGGAAGCTTCGCTAGCTCTTCTTGTGTAGTCCTGGTGCCACACCTTACACACTCGTAGACGGCACCAGCGAAGACCTTGGCGGGCTGCTCCTTAGGAGGGACGGGAGGGGTTATTTCACTCAATTCAGATTTTGGGCCATTTTCCCCGTATTTCTGTTTTTCTCGTGTTGATTCTGGGGAATCTTAGGTTTCTCAAAGAGTCCTTTCTCCGGCGGCTCAGCCGATCGAAATCCTCATGACGGAGAAAAAGAATCTTAGCGTGTCCCATAGCCTAAGCTTTGACTTTCCAGCCTTCCTAGTGACGAAGACGTAGGGTACCTCGACTATTTTGCAGCTTCGCTTCAGATGGTACAGCGCTGCCACTTGGAATTCGAAGCCTTTGGCCGGGAGGCTTGGCCCCGCCAGTTCCTCCGCCGCCCGGCTGGTGTACGCCCTGAATCCGGAAGTCGTGTCACGGACCTGGAGCCGGAGCAACGTCCGTGCATATGCGTTGGCTCCTCTGCTGAGCAGCCTTCGCCACCTGCTCCACCCCGAAATTCCCCCACCTTCGACATACCTTGACGCGACGGCAACATCCGCCCCCCGGCCTATTGCTTCGAGCAATTCGGGTAGAGCTGATGCCGGATGTTGGAGGTCGGCGTCCATCTCGACCAGTATCGTCGCCCTGGTTTGTAAGATGGCTTCTTTGAAACCATCTTGGTAGGCGGACCCGATCCCCCTCTTGTTCTCCCTTACGAGAATCCTTACCCAAGGCCTCGACTCGGCCACGCGCCGGACCTCCTCCGCCGTTCCGTCCGGGCTGGAGTCGTCGACAAATAGGACTGACAGGTCATTGAGTCTGGCTTCTTCGATCGATTCGACAAGTGCGTGGACGTTTTCTCTTTCGTTGTATGTGGGTATCACCACACAGACCTTGGGCGGAGCATCCAAGCTCCGTAACCCTCTAGAGAAGTGTCCTAACGGCTTCTGTAAACCCGTCAGAAACCCTCTGCAAGTCCGAAGTGCTGAGCTCAGGATGGACGGGCAAGGAGAGAACATGACCTGAAGCCGCCTCGGTGTGCATCAGCTTCTTCTTCCCGTAGCCGAGCCTTACGTAGAGAGGGGTCTTGTGAACCGGGAGTTTGAAGTAGACCGATGCGCCTACCCCCGCGTCGTTCAGGGCCTTCAAGATCTTGTCCCGGTTCTTTCGGAGGTAAAGAGTAAACAGGTAGAAAACGTGGGTCCTGTCGTCAGCCTCCTGTGTGAAGTCGACCCCGTCGAGCGACTTGACCTTGTCGATCAGATAGGCAGCATTTTTCGCCCGCGCTCCGAGGAACGAGTCGAGCTTATCCATCTGCGCAGATGCGATGGCTGCGTTCAGCTCCGGGAGCCTGTAGTTGAACCCAAGATGGCGAGTGTCGTACCCGTGAACCATGCCGTGATTTCGGACGAGCCTTAGCCGGTCCGCGAGCTCATCGCTGTCCGTCGAAATTGCTCCCCCTTCCCCGGAAGTCACAACCTTCGTGGCGTACATGCTAAAGCACCCGGCGTCAGAAAGCCGGCCCGTCTGGGTCCCCTTGTACGTGGCTCCCATGGACTCGGCCGCATCCTCAACGATGGCGACCGATCTGGATTCGGCAATCTCGCGGATTTCGTCCATGTCTGCGGGATAGCCATAGAGATGAACGGGGATTACGGCCTTGGTCCGGCGCGTGACCGCCCTTTTGAATGCCGCGGAGTCGATGTTGTAATCCTTCTTTGTGTCGACGAAGACAGGCTTTGCGCCGGATGCTAGAATGACGTTGGCAGTGGCTACGAAGGTGAAGGATGGGAGAATCACCTCGTCTCCAGCCTTTACTCCTAGTGCCATCAGAACAGAGTGGAGGGCGGCTGTGCCTGAATTCACGGCGATTACGTGTTTGGCACCTAGGAGACTCCTGACTTTCCCTTCGAACGCCCTAACGTACTTTCCTCCCTCGTACGAAGCATCCGTCAGCTGCCCGCTCGAAAGGACATCTTCGACGGCCGCCTTCTCCTCTTCCCCGAGGATGGGCTTGTTAATCGGGATAAACGGCAACCCCATTGCTGACTGAGGCCTCCGAAAAGCAATACTTGAAGCTACATGCGCAGATGAGACGAACGGTGCCACCGGAAGAAGAACGACGGACTATCCTTTGGTCGAATTCGACCCGTCGAATAGTTCCATGGACTTCAGAGTAACCAAACCAAACCCCAAGAGGGACAGGCCGAGGAGATACTGCCCGCGAAGGAACATCGGGACTGAAAGGACAGCCGCCAGCAGAGAGAGCCCTCCTTCTGCCACCCTGACGCCTGAGCCCTCCCTGGGCTGGCGGTCCTGCGTGAGTGCTCCGGTCGCACCTCGCTTCGGAGTCCTGAAAAACTCCGCCTTCGTACCAGCCAGACCACTGACGAACGAAATAGCCGAAATGGTGAACATCGCTGAAATCATGTACGAAAGTACTGGGAGCAGTAGGAGGTTCCGGGCCGAAAGCATACGGCGGATTCGCAGTGCATAAACCCCGGAGACATAGAACACGACAACAGGTATGGACACAAGGGCGACGTACAGTGGGTTTCCAAAGGCTGACGCGCCAGGGTCAATTATCCCAGTCAGGATCGCAATCGCTGAAAGCAAGGTCACAAGGATCCAAGTCAGGCCTGCGAAAGGCGAAAGGAGGACCAGTAATAGTCCAATCTTCCCCGACAGGCCCAAACGTCGTGACCGAGCAATCACGCTAAAGTCCAGCCTTAGGGACTGGGCCCAACCCTGGCCGACCCTGGCAGCCTGCCGCTTCCAGATGCGAAGGGTGGAGGGGTCCTCGCTCACCAACTCGGCCTCGCTGACGTAGGCCCCCCTCGAGCCCGAGGCGAAGAGCCTGCACGAAAGGTCCGCGTCCTCCGCCAGAACCCCTTCCCTCCAAAATCCCGCTTCCCTCAGAGCCTCGGTCCTTACCAGGGCGAAACCTCCTTGGAGAGAATAGGGCAGACCAAGCCTGGTTGACCCCATCTTCTGGAGGCCGTCAATCGTGTCTTGGAATAGCGCGAAGGCCCTTGTTACGAGGTTCAGTTCCCTGTTGTAGTGGCCGACCCTGAAGGAGACGAAAGAGAACCCGCCCCCGATCAGCATATCGAAGGCCCTGTTCAATGCCGAGCTCGTGACTCGCGAGTCCGCATCCAAAAGAAGCACTACGTCACCCTTGATGCGATTGGATGCAAGGTTGAGGGCGCCGGCTTTGAACCCAGTCCTATCGCCCCTTCTGGAGACAACCATCTCTATTCCCTTTGCTCCCAGATATGACGCCCTCTCGTCTACGATTCGGACGGTCCCGTCATGGGAATCATCGGCGATTATCACCTGTAACTTTTCTGACGGGTAGTCGAGGCGACCTATCGAGTCAAGGGTCTCGCCTACGACGTTCTCTTCATTGTATGTCGCCATCAGCACAGACAACTTGGGGAGGTCAACTTTCGATACGTTTGCCAGAGTCAGGGGCTTGTACGACAGGCTCCCCATGAGCAGGACCACCGAATATGCGGAATAGGCGAAGACCGGGATGCTGACGACCAAGACTATTGCAAGAATCAGAAAGTCGTACAGGAACCACTCACCTTCCCGACAGGCCCAACAACCCTATTTCTGGCTTAATCGCCCGGACCTCCGCATTCGAGGGAGCGTTTCTCTTCAAGGCTTAAAGAAGGGACAGCCGGGGAGCGGACTATTGCTCCGATGACCGACGGCACCAGGCGAGTGTACGCATTGGTCGCATACGTCTCCCTCATCACGATAATCGCAGTCACAGTCTACGGACTGGTCGAGTCCCTCTACGGAACCAAGCAGCCTGTGGGCCAGGTCCTCGTCGACGTTTACTGGCCTTTCCCACCCTACTTTGCTCAACCCGTGACATACTTCAGCGTGGCCTGCGTCGCATTATTCTACAGCGGCCTCAGGCTTTGGGAGAACAGGGTCTCGAAGTGGCCGGCTTGGCTCCTAATGCTCCTCCAGATATTTGGGTTCGTGGTCGCCTTCTCTTCTGCCTACGAGGTCATGTTCAACTTCATGCTCTGGGGGGCGAGCTACACGGTCAATTGTGCCAACGCCATAGCAAACCATACCGCCTGCAACCCCGACGTTCTCACTAGCCTGTACCCCACACCCTGGAGTCTTGTCTTCGCCACCAGGGCCTTCTCGGCCCTTTTCGTGATAAGCGGATATTCAGTCTACTTCCTACGCAAGTTCTCGCATTCGAACATCATTTAGCGGACTTCGGCCGTGTTGCTGCTGAATAAAGAAGGATAAAGTGGACCGCAGCGAGGACTACGAAACCTCCAAGTGACTCTGCAGCAAGGTTATTGAAAGCCCCCCCTAGAAAGGGCATCCACTGATACGCCTGGTAGCCCGACAGAACCAGTCCCAGAACAGCTGCGGAGCTGGCCCACGCGAAGGTAAGCCGGCCGCCTGAACGGAGTCTGAGCAGAACACCTCCGACAATGCATACAACGACTGGCCATAAGAGGAGCGCCGAGCCGGCCAGGAATGCTATTGCGAGCCACACTAATCCGACTGCAACAAACGCGTAAGCTGAGAAATCTCTGATCCTTTCGAGCACCTTCGGCATCTCAGCAGGCGACCGAAACTGTCGTTATAAATCGTCCGCATCCGATTTTCCCGCGGGCCTAGTTACCCTTATTTGCCGAGAGGCTGCCGTCGCCTCCGTCCGCCTTGGCCTCTCAGACTTCTGTGCAAACTAGTGGGCTCGCCGCCAGGCTCACAGAGCTTACGAAACCTGTTAACGAGATGGACGAGGCTCTCCTAGCTTCCGCTTCGTACGACGGAGACCTTAGGCTGGCGATTCTCAAGTTCTACGACCCCAAGGTAGGGAGGTTCTGGCTATGGCGCGACAACACGGGGCACAGGCCGTATTGTTTCACTAAGCTACCGATGGACGAGCTAGGAGCAGTGAAGGCTCGAAAGGACGTGGTCGAGATCATCGAAGATGAGAGGCTGGACTTCCTGAGCGATTCCAAGGCAAAGCTAAGGAAGATTGTGACGACCGACCCCCTCGCAATCGGAGGTGGAAACGACAGCATCAGAGACATGATCAAGGCGTGGGAGGCCGACATCAAGTATTACGAGAATTATGCCTACGATCGAGGCCTCAGAATGGGCACCTACTACATGGTGTCGCAGGGGAAGGTAATCCCTGCAAAACATGAGGTCCCTGCTAAAGTCGTCAACTCACTTGAGGAAATCATGAAGAGAAACCCTCCGGAGTTTGTCCCATATCTAAGAGAGTGGGCGGAACTTCTTGGGGAGCCGCTTTGCGACTTCCGAAGAGTAGCCCTGGACATCGAGGTCCAGAATGAATCAGGCAGGCTCCCAGACCCCGAAGAGCCTAACCAATCGGTCATCGCTGTTTCTTTTTTCAACGAAAGCGAGAAGGTCGTCTTTTTGCTGAGGGGAGGCAGGACCGAAAAGGGGCTCGAGGCAAGTCAGTTCGATTACAAGATCTTCGACCGCGAGGAGGACCTCTTGCGGGCGGTTCTATACAAGATAATGGAATATCCTGTCATCGTGACCTTCAACGGAG
>DATGVR010000003.1:0-4214 GCA_035300255.1 Nitrososphaerales archaeon | reverse complement strand
CCTTCATTTCCTTTTCCGTGGGATGGGCGGTAGTTCCTGGGGTGCCTATGTCGAACCCGCTGCGTTTGAGAGACGACCTGAACGCGTCCCAGAGCGACGGTGAATTGAACCTCCGTTTGAGTCTCGCGTAGGTCACTCTGTCGGACTTGTGCAGGTCCAGATACCTCTCGTCTCTCTGGCCTGAAATGAATTCTATCTCCCTGAACTGAGCCGATTGAAAACCGCTGGCTGGCCTCAGAACATCTCTGAACCTGAAAAAATCTGTCGACCGTATCGTCTCCAGAACCTCCAGCTGCTGGATCAGGATTTTCTCCACGGCCACCACCCTCCCCAGCAGCCGGCTTGCTTCTCGAAAGTTCCCCGAGCCCATGAGCTCGATGGACCTTTCCAGCTCATTCAAGATGAGCTTGAACCAAAGTTCGTAGGTCTGATGGGCGATTATGAACAGGGTCTCGTCGTGCTGCCTGGGCCTCGAAAGAGGTTTCTGAAGCGACAACAACTTCTGCAGATTGAGATATCCGTCGTAGCTCATCGGTTTGCTATGGGCCAAGCTCTGCCACTACGAAGCCTGGTCTAGCCAGGGGTAGAGTGATTTCACTTCGGCGAGAGACTTGCGAATGTCTGCAAGGTCCGCGTTCCCCGGTGCCATCTTTCCCGACCGATATTCACGGTAGGCCTCGATGTCGAGCAGGCCATGACCGCACAGGTTGAAGAGGATCGTCTTCTCTTCGCCTGTTTCCTTGCACCGCTTTGCCTCGTCGATTGTCGCCTTGATTGCAAAGGCCGTCTCAGGTGCGGGGAGGACTCCCTCGACGGCGGCGAACATAGAACCCGCCTCGAACGCTTCGAGCTGATTGTAAGCGACCGGCTTGATCTTGCCTTCGTGCACGAGCAGGCTGAGGGTGGGCGCCGAACCATGCACTCTCAGGCCACCGGAATGCACGACCGGCGGGACGAAATTGTGCCCGACCGTGTACATCTTGAACAGAGGGCTCGTTCGCATTACGTCCGAGTGGTCGTACATGTACTCCCCAGCAGTCATCCTCGGAGCCGCGGTCGACTCGGCCCCGATGAGCTCGATTTCTTTTGGACCCTTCTTCGCGACAGCGTCCCTGTAGAAAGGCCAGAAGAGTCCGGAAAAATTGCTCCCCCCACCCACGCAACCGATCAGGACGTCAGGGTAGTCATCGACTGCAGCCATCTGCGCGATGGCTTCCTGACCAACAACTGTCTGGCTGGCGAGCACGAAGTTCATGATGCTCCCCACTGAGTTTCTTGCGTTTTCGTCGCTTCTGGCCTCCTCCAGCGCCTCACTCTTGGCTATGCTCATGGTCCCAGGTCCATTCGGGTCCTCTTCGAGGATCTTCCTGCCAACGGAAGTGCGAGTGCTTGGGCTGGGAAACAATTCCGCTCCCCACATTTCTGCGAGGTCCTTCCTGTACGGCTTCCCGTCGTATGACGACCTAGACATGAAAATCGTGCATCCCACGCCGAAGATGCTGCATCCAAAGGCGAGGGCTGTCCCCCACTGCCCCGCAGTGGTGCTCGTGACCAGTCGTTTGATCCCCTGTTTTGCTGCAAAGTAGGCCTGGGCGACGGCGGCATTCGCCTTGTGGGAACCCGATGGGCTCACCGTTTCGTTCTTGTAGTATATCTTAGCCGGGGTCCCAAGGGCCTTTTCGAGTCTCGTCGCTCTTACAAGTGGGGTCGGCCGCCATATCGAGTAGACCGCCCGCACCTCCTGAGGTATCGGGATGAAGCGTTCGTTCGAGTATTCGTGACGGGCCAGCTCGTCTATGAAGAGCCTGTGCAAAAGCGCCTTGTCGGCGACCTTCCTCGTAGTCGGGTCAATGACGGGGGGGAGCTTTCTGGGGAGGTCCGGCACGATGCTGTACCATTCTCGAGGGACCTCCACCTGGGGCTGCAGTGTGGTCACCAACTAAGAGGCAACCTCCCTGTAGGTCATCGGTTTATGCACCGAGCGCTTCTTGCAGGGGCCTGTTGTTCACGAGCTGATCGTAGGTGATCGGTTTCTCGAGTAGGTCGTGGCCTTCCATCCAGGTTTCGATTGTGGAGAAGGTTTCCTTCGCATAGGGCTTCAATGGGCCCCACTGAACCGTCTTGACTGAGGATTCGACGGCGGCGGCCGCCGCCAGCGCCTTTGCCTTGAATTCGTTCGGGTAGCCGCCGAGAGTCTCCCTAAGGACCTTCATGTACAGCGGCTTGTAATGTTCCGGGTCCGCTCCTATGCGATTGACAGCCTCCTCCACTGCCTTGAGGAATGACGAGACCTCAGAATCGGGAAGGTCGCTTCTTGCGACGTAGGCCAGGACGTCGACCATGCTTGTTCTGAACACTTCCCTGAACCCAAGCTCCAACGCCACTTCTGTGTAGGGCGAAATCAGAGCTGCAGCCTTAGCTGAGCCGTCCATCAGAGAGAGCAGCCTGTTCTGAGGCGCTCCGCCGTGAATTAGCCTGATGTGCTCGTACGGTACTTTTTCTTCTAGCTGCCTGAGGTTGCAGTAGTGGGACCCCGTCCTCAGGTTCACCAAAATTTCGACGTCGGCGAGGTCGGTAACCTCTCTCACCTTCGAATCAGGCGGGACAACTATCGTGAACGCATAGTCGAGAGAGCTTGTCGCGCCAACTATCTTGTTCTTGCCGCCGTCAGAGAGCCTATCCAGGGCCGCCCAGGCGCAGCAGGAATATGCGTCGACCTTCCCTTCCTCGGTGAGTCCCTTGTACCAGCTAGGCTTGTTGCTCGGTTCGACTGCGGCCGGGTCAAGAGCATAGAAGCTGACATCGAGTCCCGCCTTCTCGAAGAGCCCCTCCTCTTTGGCGACGATCTCGGGGAACGACCAAGGTATGAACGAATTCTTGATTCTAAGCGGCCTCATGAGTGGAAAACCGGCTTCGCCCGGTATTAAATATTGGGTTCGAATTATTCTAACTCGGGCCCTGAAGCGCCTGAGGGACTGTAACGGAACCCTCGTACCCTTTTCCGGGGGATGAGAGCCCGTGCTCCAACAGGAAATTCCTGACCCCATCGAATTCCTCCTTGGCCATGGGCTTTGCGTCCTGCCAGACGGGCAGCGAGATTCGGGGGATAATGTTGTCGAGCTTTCCTTGAAGCTCGGGAAGATATCTTTCTACGACCTGCCTGAACTCGGTCTTGTACCTGACCGCATACTTCGGACGGTCGGTGTTGATCAGCCTTACCGCTCCGTTGATTCCGGCGACGAACCTTTCGACCGCCTCCATGCCAAGGTCGTCGTCAAAGACCACGACTGTCGGCTCTGTCCTTGAAAGAGGAAGGAGTTTCTTGTATCCAATCGCCTCCGCCGCTTCAGCGTATGGCCCTGCGAGCGTTGCGGCGTCGACCCCCTTTGCCATCAGGGCCTTGAAGCACCGCTCGACCCCTCCCAGGTGCGTAAGATTGACGCTGGATTCCGGCACGAACTCGGCCATGTTCCTCAGGGTCACATAGTGGGCGTCGGCGTTCTTGTTGACTGCGATCGGTTTTCCGCTCTCCACCAGGTCGAGGATGTTCTCGAACCCACTGTCAGGCCTTGAGTAAATCGCGAATGTCTTGATCAGGGTTGACTTCAGGGCGGCACCAATCTTCCCCTTCCCAGTTTCGGATGTGCTGTAGATTCCCTGCCAGGCGCAGCAGAAATAGAAGTCCCTGCTGTTTTTCTCAAGCGCTTCCTTGTACCAGCTCGCCTTGTCCTCCGGCTGCCCTCCGGTAACAATGTCGTGGACCCTTAGGTCGACACCCTCCTTTTCGAAGAGACCCTCCTCCCGGGCGACGACTATGGGGAACATCCAATAGAAGTACGGTTGGTAGTAGCCGTGAGTAATCACCACCTGCTTCATTGTGGTGCTTTTGCCTCCGCCGCCTCTTAAAGATTCAGAGAACCGCTTCAGGGGAGGCCAAGCTTGGCGAATGTCTTTGCGGCTTCTGCGGCGGACTTCAAGTCTGCTTCATTGGGGTGAAAGTCGTCCTCCCCGGGTGGCTCGACCTCCGTCTGATACGATGAATTGATTCCGGGTCTTGCGGGAGAGAGCCCGGGGATCGCGCCGACCAGCGACTGACCCTGCTCTCCTAGCAAGAAGTCCACGAACCTTCCAGCCGATTCGCTCTTCCCCCCGGTTCTCGTTACACCTACGGAGGTGAACGTGAACATTTGCGGAGCATCCTCCATACTCAGAAG
>DATGVR010000002.1:0-8434 GCA_035300255.1 Nitrososphaerales archaeon | reverse complement strand
CTGCGGCAGCGCTTTCTTCGTTCTTTCTGGTCCCATCCGGAGGCGCATCGACAAAGGATATCGCCACGGGAGGGTTCTCGAGCTTCAGAAGCTCATTGATTTCGGAACCAATCTGCCGGTACTCAGCCAAGTCCATACCTTGCACGTCCCTCCATGGATACTTAACCAGTGGAGTTACCGCAACGTAACTTCGTACGAGGCGAGATAATTCCGCCTCGGACCGAACCGAATCGGGAAGAACGTTATTATCCGCCTCCAGTGTCACGATTTCTGTGGGCTTGAAGGGCGCTCTGATAGGAGGGGTCGTCGGCTATGTGGTGGGGTTGTTCTTCAAGAGCCTGATCATCGTTCTGATCACGCTCAAGGTCCCATCCTTCGACCAATACCTGGTCAGCACATTCATCCCGGCGGGAGGTCTAGCTACTCCCGATTTCCTTCGATTCTTTACGGTCCCCCTTCCGTTCTCTCTTATGGGGGCAGCTGTGGGGGCACTGGCATTCAGGAGCAAGACGACCGGAATCGCATCCATGCCTGAGTTCTAAAGCCAGAAGAAGAGGACCGCTCCGCCAATCAAGAAGCTGACCCCTATCAGACGATTGATCAACTTGGCGCTGCCCAATACGCTCTTGGTAAACCTCAGGCGCACGTCCTCCAGCATCAACCCTGCGATCATCAGTGGGATGATCCTCCCCACGGTGTAGAGACCGAAGTACGCCACGGTGGCGACGGCGTCCAGAGAAGCGATCGAGAGGAATACTATTGGAATCAGGATGGTGACGGTGCAGTGTGCCTGACCCGGACCGCCGATGAAGACTCCGTATAGAAATCCACCCTTGTAGCCGCGGAGGTTGGCCATGCTTGCCGGGACACTGACCCGGGGTATCGGAAGCCTGAAGCTCCGTCCTATCAGATACGAAATGCCGATGACCGTGAGTATCCCCCAACCCAGATAGTTGACTATGACAAGTATCGGCGTGTGCACGGGGTTGAACGGATTCAGGGTCGCCCATCCGGCATAGTTGGAGCCAATGTTGCCTAGCCCGAGGTTGGCCCGAAGCGCTGCGACACCGAGCGACAGCAGACCGCCGACGAGGACAGCGCCAACAAGGGTTATACCCCCGGCGAAGGCAAGACAGAGCGCGGCTATCCGCAACCTCGAAGCTCTCTCCTCGCCAGCAGAAAAGTACGCGAAGAGACCAGGATATACGACGAAGCAGCAGGGCAGGAACCCAGATACTATGCCTATGGTGAAGGCAAGTACCTCATGGAAGGGTTCGATCAATTACAAACGCCTAAGCTGCTCGGAAGGATAAACATTGCCTTGCTTTGCTCGTCTTCCTCTTCAAAGACCGGGGGTTACTTGGCTCTATGTTCCCGTATCTTTGCCTGAAGCGTCGCCTGCTTCGGGTAGCCCATGAACTCAAGCTTGCCGTCGATATAGATGGCCGGGGTCATGGGGGCCCTGTACCTAACTGCGAGACCCGGGTCTTCCGTGATGTCCAGAACGTTCCACCCGAGTTCGGGGACCTCCTCCTTCATTCCCTCCAAGACTGAGACGACTTTCTCTTTGACTTCCTTCGGAGTACAACACGAGGCAATCAATACCTCAACCTGCATCCATATTCACCACTCCGTCGCCAGAGGAATGACCGTCCTCTTAGGCCTTGCGTCCTTCCCTGGATTGACAAGCTCCTTCGGACTGACGGGGACCTTAAGCCACTTCTGGCCCCAAGTGTTCATCGCCTTGATTACCGCCGCCAGGTCCATTCCACGGGCTGTCAGGCGGTACCAGACCTCGACCGGCTGACCTTCACGAACCTCCCTGAGGATCATCCCTTCCGCCTGCATGAATCTCAGGTTGTCGGTCAGAACCTTGCCAGAAACGTAAGGGATGTTCCTTTTCAGGTCGCTGAACCTCTTCGGACCATTGAGCAGATGACAAACACTGACAGGGACCCATTTCCTCGCGATTATGGGAGCAGCCGAACATGCATAGGGGGAATCGCACGAGGCGTATTCAGCGAATTCCAATCGAATGAACCGTCGACGCCTAAGCTAATAACGGTTACCTTTGGTAACTAAGGCACACAACAATAGCGGCTAATCCAAAGCGCTTTCGCCAACAGAGCGTTGTACGTTGTCGTATTCCAAGAACGCCTTGAACCTTTCGTAGTCGATGTACTCCCAGATCTTCTTGATGGCGTCTCCATAAAACTCCGCGAAGAAGACGCCGTAGTTGTGGTACTTGCGCCCCTTGTTTGTTGCGAGGTCTTCCCACCTTACACAACCGAACTTCCCGTCGACTATGATCTGTTTGATGTCGAACTTGATCCCTTCGGGGAAGGCGCGTCGGCCCAGCTCCTCGATCGTCTTTCGCGCGTTGTTGACCCCGGCGAAGTCCGTCGTCCCCAGGAAGGTGTAAGTGGTCTCGTCAGTTATGACTCCCTCGAGGAGCTTCATGTTCCCGGTGTTGAAGGCTTCAATGAAGTTCTTCAGCGCTCGTCTTTTTCCTTCGTCCTCTTCTCCCGCCACGGGGCCGCGCGATGCTCTTTGGTCTATAAGCCTTGGCGCGGTCTAGTCTTTGACCTGGGCCTGAAGTTCAGGAAGCTTTTGGTCCAGGTACGTCGTGTCAAACTTTCCGGCGAGGAAGTCCTGGTTGTTGAAGATCACCCTTTGCAACGGGATTGACGTCTTGACCCCCTGCACCACGAACTTTGAGAGCGAGTCTTTCATCACATCGATGGCTTCACGCCTGGACCCTCCCCACGTAATCAGCTTCGCGATAAGCGGGTCGTAGTAGAAGGGCACCTTTGTCCCAACCTCCAGGGCATGGTCGACCCTGACTCCGTCTCCGGAAGGGATGTGGAGCCCCGTAATGGTCCCCGGAGAGGGGAGGAATGTTCTGGGGTCCTCGGCGTACACTCGCGCCTCCATGGAGCTCCCCCTGTGGGCGACATCGTCCTGTTCTAACAGGAGGCCCTCGCCGCTGGCTATCCTGATTTGTTGTTCGACGATATCGATTCCGGTGGTCATCTCGGTCACCGGATGCTCGACCTGGAGCCGTTTGTTTATCTCCAGGAAATAGAAGTTCCCGCTCGATTCTTCGAGGAGGAACTCGAAAGTTCCTGCATTTGTATATCCGGTTGCTCTTGCCATCTCCACTGCAGTTCCGAGCAAGTCGGCCCGCTGCTTTTCATCGAGGGCAGGTGAAGGCGTCTCTTCGACGACTTTCTGGAACCTCCGCTGCAGGGAGCACTCTCTTTCGAAGAGATGTATGACCTTCCCGTCAGAGCCGCCCAGGATCTGGACCTCGACGTGTCTGGGCCTGTTGAGCAGCTTTTCCGCGTAGACATCCCCGTTGCCGAAGTACAGCTTAGATTCCCTTGATGCAGCCTGAAGGTACTCAGCGGCCTTACTGGGATCGTTCAGCTTTCGTGTCCCCTTTCCCCCTCCACCGGCGTCTGGCTTGATCAGAACCGGTCCGTATTCTTCGAGGAGTTTCACGAGGTCGGCCGGTTCCCTCAGGGGCTCATAGGCGCCGGGAATGGTCGGGATTCCGTGCTCTCTTGCCCTGCTCCTGGAGTAGGTCTTTGACTCGACCTTGGCCATGACATCAGGCCTCGGGCCGACCCATGTCGCTCCGGCCTTCTCGACAGCCTCTGCGAACTGATGGAACTCGGAGAGGAAGCCGTACCCTGGATGGACGGCGTCTGCACCCACCTTGCCGATAGCGTCGCAGATGTTCGCGATGGAGAGATAGCTTTCGAGGGGAGGAGACTTCCCGACCATAATGGATTCGTCCGCCTTCTTCACATGCACAGCTTCGGAATCGGCTTCGGAGTAGATTGCGACAGTCTTGACCCCAAGGCGCTTGCAGGTTCTCATCACTCTCACGGCTATCTCGCCTCTGTTGGCGACGAGGACCTTCGAGAACATGGCAGGCGCTGACTCTAGGATTCGATCTCTACGAGGACCTGACCGATGTTCACTTCGTCGTCCTTCTTGACGTGAATCTTGCTGACCTTTCCCGCGACATCTGCGGTGACCGATATCTCGGTCTTCATCGACTGGACAACCACGACCGTCTCCCCGGCCTGGACGGACTGGCCCTCGGTCACGTTGACCTGCACAACGAGCCCGGCCGTCGGGGCAACAACCTCAGTCGAAGCCATCTCCCTATTTCACTCCTGTCTCCAAGTTCTTTTCGAGCTTTCTGCGCAACTCGATGGCCTCGTCATATGAGACTTTCTTGAACTTGAGCTGGTCCCGCCCTGGGGCGGCCTGCCCCACCTTCCACAATGACCCGGTCACTACGCAGCACAAGCAAATGAACCCTCCCGCCGACGGGCCATCCCTCATCAAGATGATTGGCTGGTCGCCGCTGACGTTGACCGAACCCACGGTATAGCCGTTGTCGATGATGTTCGAGGGGTGCTTCCCGGCCACGCCGCCGTCAGACCTGGCCCACTTCCACTGGCGAGGGGTCAGCCTGTAGCCGAGCCTGTTCGCGTTCCTGTCGACCTTGTGGACCTCCGAGAAGAACGCGTCGAGGTCCTCCTCTTTGATGAAGTCAGGGGCCGCCTGCGGTCCCACCGTGGCCTCGACTTCGAGGGTCTGGTTGAACTTGGGGATGGCGTTTTCGACGACCTTCCTTCCCACGAGTCCGTCTTTCTCCTTCTCTTTTTTGCCGACCTGCAGCACATCTCCGGCCTTGAGGGCCCTGCCCTGGAAACCCCCGAACCCTCCTGCGGCGAAGGTCGATTTGCTTCCCAGGTAATCGGGAACTTCAATCCCCCCGGCGACGGCGACGTAATCCCTGAAACCGGAGGTCTTCGCGATCCCGAGGGTCAGGTCCTCCCCCTGTTTGACAACGAAGCTCTCCCACATCGGGGCTGGTTTCCCGGCCAGGGTCGGCTGCATGTCGGCCCCGGTGACAGCAACCACCACGTCGCTCTTCGCCCTCACCGAAAACATCCCGGCGGCCACCTCCAGGGCGGCGTCTCCGGGCTGGTTCCCCACTAAAAGATTTGCGAGCCTGAAGCTGTAATCGTCCAGGGGCCCGGATGGAGGTATCCCGATGTCCCAGTAGCCTAGGCGCCCGGGATAATCTTGGACTGTCGCCTCGACGCCTCCCTTCAGGACCTCCAGGGAATGCGAATGGTTGCCCTGAATCGCCAATGCAAACGCGGGTCTTAGTTAGTTAGATAAACCACGCGTCAACCGAATGAAGGCATTACGTCCCGGGCGAATAGCGTGATAGAATTTTCGACTTTGTCGTGAGGCATTCCTGGCAGGGCGGTCCAACACAGGATATTGTCAACGCCAAGGCGCTTCGAATACATCTCGACCTGCTCGGCCGCGGAACGACTGCTGCCGACGATGACCTTCTCTTTATGAGATTCGAACGAACTGAAGGCCGGGTCGTCCGGGGTCCTGCCTTTGTCGTCGACAATCGGCCTCCACTTGGCCCACTTCCCGTACATGCCCGCGAGCACCGCCATCATCGAGTCGGCAGACTCCTCCACCGCTTTTTCGTCGGACTCGGCGACATACACATTCCTCAAAATCGGTACGACGTCCACGGTCTTCCCGTACTTTGTCAAGTATCCGCGGTAGGTGGCATAGTACTTCTCGAGCTCGGAGATATGATGTCTGTTTGAGCCGACGAGCGGCAAGCCCTGGGCCGCTGCCCTTCGGAGACCGGCCTCCCCCGACGCCCCGAACCACATGGGGATCGGCCGCTGTATGGGCTTGGGGGTCACCGAAATATTATCGCATGAGTAGAACCTGCCATTGAATGAGAACGAGTCCTTGGTCCAGGCCTCCTTCAGAATCTCTAGGTACTCGTCCATCCTTGGCCCTCTCTCGTCCCTCGTTATCCCGAAACCATTGAACTCTTCGTCGCGGTATGCCGCCGCCACCCCGAGGAAGAGCCTACCATTCGAGATGTTGTCCAGGACAGCGGCGTTCTCCGCAGTTTCGATCGGGTGGTGGAGGGGGAGTAGGTAGCAGGATGTCCCTATCCTAACACGTTCCGTCCTCGCAGCGATTGCTGCAGCGCTGACCAGCAGGGAGGGGTTCATCCCGTCCTCCAGGAAGTGGTGTTCGACAAGTGAGATTGAGTCGTATCCTAGCTTCTCCGCGAGTTCGGCCTCTTTCAGAGCGTCTTTCCAGAGTTGGGCGTGGGTGACGTCTGAACCCGGAGGGACTTGGAAGGAATAGACAAGTCCGAACTTCATTCGTCGGGCGGAAGGATACAACTCTAATAAGACTAGTGAGTTTCCGGGTAAGACAAATAAGGACAGACGTTTCCCAAAGCTCACCGTGCAGGTACCTTCACAGATGTACATCGGCGGCAGATGGGTGGACTCCGCGGACGCCGCTACCCTAGACGTTTTGAACCCCGCGACCCAAGAGGTCATTGCCCGGATTCCAAAGGCCTCCAGAGAGGATGCGAGGAAGGCGATTGACGCCGCATCGGAGGCAGCGCGAGTCGCCGCCAAGCTCCCCGCGCATGAGCGTTCGAGAATCCTCCTCAAGGTAGCGTCGCTACTCGAGCAAAATTCTCAGGAGATGGTCGAGACCATAGCGAAGAACGTGGGAAAGCCGGTCACCGACGCCGCGGTGGAAACGGCCAGGGCAGTCCTTGTTCTGACCTTTGCGGCAGAGGAGGCCAAGCGGATAACGGGGCAGACGATCCCATTGGACTCGCAGTCCTTCCCGCCGGGTAACCAGAACAGGCTCGCTTTCACTATCAGGGAGCCGGTCGGAGTGGTCGGTGCGATTTCTCCGTTCAACTTCCCGCTGAACCTCCTAATGCACAAGGTCGCGCCCGCCATCGCCGCGGGAAACTCGGTCGTCGCGAAGCCGCCTACCGAAGGGCCCCTCCCGGCCCTGATGATGGGAAAACTGTTCGAACAAGCAGGTCTTCCGGACGGGATTCTCAACATCGTCGTCGGCCCAGGAGATGTAGTCGGGGACGAGATCGTCACCAGCGAGAAAGTGAACGCGATTAGCTTCACCGGAGGGAGCGAGACTGGCAAAGAGATCTCTCAGAAGGCAGCCAGGACGAACAAGAAGGTCATTCTCGAGCTGGGGGGCCACAACCCGATGATCGTCCTCGACGACGCTAACCTGGAAGCGGCGGTCAGCTCCGCGGTCTCGAGCACCTTCACGTTTTCAGGTCAGGTCTGCACGGCGACTAGGAGGATCATCCTTTCAGAGAAGGTGAAGAGCAAGTTCATGGTGGATTTCGACAAGGCCGTGGCCGGCCTGAAGGTCGGCAATCCTCTGGAAGAGTCCACGAACGTCGGCCCTGTGATCAGCCGCAAAAGCCTGGACAAGATCGAGGGCCTCGTAGAAGATGCGAGGTCCAAGGGAGCGGTCGCAAGGAGGGGCGGGAACAGGCTCGTTTCCGAAGAGTACTCGCGTGGGAATTACTTCGCGCCCACCGTCCTCGACGAGGTCGAAGGCGAGATGAAGATAGCTAACAGCGAGGTGTTCGGCCCCGTCGCTGCGGTGATGAAGGCGTCGAGGGAAGAGGAATTCGTCGATGCCGCCAACAGCACCACATACGGCCTGCAGGCATCTATATTCACCTCAGACCTGGCTAAGGGAATCAAGCTGGCCAAGGAGATAAAGGCAGGAGCGGTTTTGATCAACGACCGGACCACTCTGAGATGGGACAACGCCCCATTCGGGGGCGTGAAGATGAGCGGCATGGGGAGAGAAGGGGTAAGCTACGCCATTGCGGAACTGACCGACCTGAAGTTCATAGTGGCGAACCTGGGTTGACCTGATTAGTCCGCCGTCGAAGAGTCGTCGAGCATCCGCTTCGCCAGCTTTCGGTGGACCTCGTCGACCAACGCCCCCTCGAGAGCGAGGGATCCTCTTCCGTCGCGGCTACTTTTGTTGTAGGCTCCGAGGACCTTTCTGGCCCAATTCAACTCCTCTCGGGATGGAGAGAAGACCCTGTTGGCGATTCTGATTTGTGAAGGGTGTATAACCTGCTTCCCAGAGAAGCCGAGGGCACGAGCCTGCTTGGCCCTCTTCTCGAAACCCGACTTATCCTTCAGGTCAAAAAAAACGTTGTCGATGGGGTCGATGCCGGTGGACCTGGCGGCCACCACGATCTTCGTCTTCACGTAGACATTCTCGAGATACTCGGAAACCGAGCCAGCGACTGACAGGGCGAAGTCGGCGGCTCCATAGGTAACGGCATCGACGCCTCCCGAGCCCGTCACCAGGTCTATCCCTGAGAGGCCCTTCGCTGTCTCTATAATCGGAATCAGGCGTTTGCCCGTCGACCTGTGGATGGTCGAAAGGTCGCCTTCGGCCTTGGGGATGACAAAAGTGTCCAGCCTGTCGAGAGAACCAAGTCGTGCAATGTCGGCTTTACCCTGGCGCGATGAAGGCGAGTTGATTCTTACGCACA
>DATGVR010000001.1:0-3677 GCA_035300255.1 Nitrososphaerales archaeon | reverse complement strand
AGGCTGTAGTCGGCGTGGGCATCGGCATCGCGGAACTTCTCCACCTTCTTCATCTCGCCCCATGAGAGGAAGATTTTGTAGCCGTCCGAGGACTTGAAGGCTATATCGCCCTGGTTTCTTTCAGACTTCGGGTTGAATTCGACCTTACAGCTGGTCGGATAGTCCATAGCGAACCCATAGACAGCGAGTCGTTCGAAGGGGAGGACGCTCAACAGACTTCGCGCGGTTCGCTTGTGCGCCCGATAATAACGATTGCACTCTCTATGGGCGACCGCGAGGAGCCGGCTTGGTGCTTCATGATCTTCAGCTTGAACCGACGGGGGCCGTCGGGCTTGACCGCCCGACACCCAGCGGGGAGTCTGGTCGACCGCCAACCAAGCCACTGGTCCAAGCTATTACGGGAGATCGCGGCTCCAAAAATGACTCGGCAGATTCATATGGCTCGCCCTTCCGCGCCGGAGGGCGCCACCATGCAAGAACAGACCCATGAGCGAGCTCCAATGATAGTCGTCAAACCCCCCGGTCCAAGGTCCAGAGAGCTCCTTGCTAAGCAATCGAAGCTCGAGACCAAGGCGGTCATCTACCCCAAGGCATTCCCGTTCGCCATCGATTCCGCAAACGGGGCGACTGTAAAGGACGTCGACGGAAACCTCTACATCGATTGGGTGAGCGGCGTCTCAGTCCTCAACCTCGGGCACAGGAACCCCTACGTCGAGGAAGCCGTCAGGAGCCAGCTGGGGAAGGTATGGCACGCCCTCGAGATCCCAAACGAAACACGCATCGCGTTCTTGGAGCGGATTCACTCGGTGCTCCCGCCCGGGATAAAGGCCAAGGCGAAGGTCCTCCTGACTGTCACCGGCGGAGATTCCGTCGAGGCTGCTGTCAGCGTCGCCAAGAGGGTCACGGGAAAAAGGACGATAGTCGCCTTCGAGGGTGCTTACCACGGCGTCCATCAGGGGGTCGTAAGCCTGACGGCGTCCAGCCACTACCTCGACTATGCCGGGGTGTCGAGGCAGGACGTGTTTAGGCTACCATACCCCTATTCATACCGCTTCCCCCTTCCAGTCGAGAAAAAGGGCGACGAAGCGAAGGTGGTCATCCGATATCTCGAGCATCTCTTGGAGGACGACCACTCTGGGCTAGACGACATAGCGGGCATACTGGTCGAGCCAATCGAGGGCGAGGGGGGATACATCGTCCCTCCCGAAGACTTTCTACCGGGGCTGCGGGAGGTCGCCGATAGACACCAGGTCCCTCTGATTGTTGACGAGGTGCAGACAGGGTTCGGGAGAACTGGAAAGTTCTGGGGATGCGAGCTGACCGGGACCGCCCCTGACATCATTTGTGTATCGAAGTCGGTTGGAGCGGGGATTCCGCTCTCCCTCATAGCGTACAGATCTGAATACGATGAGAAGCTGGAGGAGGGCTTCCACCTCGGGACCTACAGGGGGAACCCGCTCGGGATGGCGGCAGGGACGGCCTCTATCGACTACATCAAGAGGACGAATCTGCTCGAGAGGGTGCGGACACTGGGGAAGAAGACGAAAGTCGAATTCGAGAGAATTGCTGACGAGTCCAAGAACGTCGGGGAGGTTCGGGGCGTCGGCTTCATGATAGGCAACGAGGTCGTCGAATCAAAGGAAACCCGGAAACCATCGAAGGCCCTGGCTAACGGTTTCAGGAGGAGCATGTTCGAGCAGGGGCTTCTGATGCACACGTGTGGCCACTTCGGGAACGTCCTGCGCTTCATGGCCCCGCTGACCATCGAAGAGATTCTGCTTGATACAGGACTCAGAATCTACGAGAGGGCAATCAAGTCCGTCTGACTTGTCTACATCTGCATAGGCTGGTTTATTTCTCCCTTCTGGACCGTGTCGTTTCAGGGCTCAAGAACTTCTTTTGGTTAACAACGAATCCGAAATCCGCCATTCTATTGAGCCCGCCGCCCTGGAAGTAGAGGACAGACGAGCAAAAGAAGCGACCGGCAAAGGAGCAAAACCGGAACTCCCGATCTTCTCAGTCCTTGATTCAGTAGATTTTTCGGACCATTTCGTAATTATCGGCGACGTCGGGACGGGAAAGAGCACCGTAACCCCGATTCACGAGTTCGAGTTACGCAACAGGAACAGGCAAATCATCATTCGTGAGCCGTCAAGGGCCGCGTGCAACGCTCTCCTCTATTCGCTTCGAGCGCTTCACCCGGAACTAATTGACGACCTTGCGGTCATCACGAAGGACACGAAGATCAACGTTGGTGGCAAGATCAAGATTGTCACAGACGGCGTCCTGCTGATGATGCTAGCTGAGAACTCGATTTTCGATTCTTCGATCTATTTTGACGAAAGTCACCAGATGTCTTCCCAGCTGGAACTGTGCTTGTCCCTTGCCAAGAAGGAGGAACCGAAAGCAAGAAACCTCTTTCGGATCATGAGCGCGACTATCGATCCAAAGGAGTTCCTCTCATTCTTGGGAATCTCGAAGCTTTACTTCCTGAGCGGTCGCAGATACCCAGTCGCGCTCGAGGTGGAGCTCGTCAGGGACGTCGACGAGATGTTCAACACCCTCTCGCTCTATCTTTACTCACAGCCCCGCAATGAATCGTGGCTCGTCTTTCTCCCCACAAGGCGCTTGGTCGAGAGGTATGCCAGCAGCTACGGCGGCGTCTACATTCACGGCGGCCTTGACGGATCAGAAGTCAACAAGATCCAGCAAAGAGCCGAGCTCGATAAGAACCTGAGGATCTTTGCGACCAATGTCATCGCCTCATCCGTGAATATCTATGTCGACAATGTGTTGATATTCAACGAAGTGATTGACAGCAAGGACAAGCTGGGTCAAAAGACGCTCCACTACAAAAGGATAGACAACAACTCTCTCTTGCAGATGATTGGGAGAATCGGTCGCTTCAAGCCCGGTCGGGCCGTCGTCATCTCTGATGCACCGATCCCAAAGAAAATCGAGCCCATACCGGTGCGCAAGGCTCTTGAAACCGAGACTCCCTTTGATCTGGTGCTCCTCATGTCAAAGTACGGCCTCAGGCTCTCTGAGTTGGAGTTCATGTCAAAGGTAGATCATCGCGAAGTCACCTTTGCAGAGGACTGGCTCGGTGAGATCGGAGCAATCGACCGCCGCACCCATGAAATCACCCGGAAGGGACTCTTGATGAGCGAAATCCCCTACGAGCCCGACTTTTCACACATGATCGCTAGCGCCCTAATTTCAGGGGATTATGACGCGGCCAGATTTCTTCTAGCCAGCGGCGCGTTCGGGGATTCGCTCAACCACGCCTACAAGTCGGATATGGAAGGCATTGCTCGCCAATTACTGTACGCCTTCGATAATTCGAACGAGCTCAATATCAAAGCGCATCTTCTCCAAGGGTATTGCGAGGATAGAGACGGACAATTCAAGTCAAGACTGGTTGCAAACGGAATCTTCATTTCATTTGTTGACGAAGCATGGAAAAACTATGAGGCAGCTAGAGAAGCTCTGAATGACCTCCTTCTTTCTTCGAAGAAAGAGCCCATACCGAGGGAGGTCTTGGCAGACCCTGATGTTTTCAAGCTCAGGCCCTATTTCGAAGATTGCCTGTCGTTTGAAAAGTTCGACCTACACGGAAAGAACGTGTACGACCTGAATGATATGGATATCAAAAGTCAGTTCTTTGCTAGAACGCT